>CAXACF010000246.1:0-3707 GCA_963967125.1 uncultured Rhodobacterales bacterium
CAGTGGATTTGATGTGGGTCAAGTTAAAGTGTTTAATTGGAATGGAACCATTTGGGTTCAGTATGGACAATCTATTGATGGTGAAGCTACAGGGGATGAGTTTGGTTCATCTATAGCCATGAATGCAGCTGGAGACCGATTAATTATTGGTGCTAAAAACAACAGTGGAACACAAACACTTGCGGGTCATTCAAGAGTATTCACATGGAGTGATACAACTTGGGTTCAGTTGGGAGACGATCTAGAAGGAGAAAATATTGAAGATTATTCAGGTAATGCTGTGGCTATTAATGCTTCTGGAGATGTCGTTGCCATTGGGGCAACTCAAAATGATGGTAATGGAACCAGTTCAGGACATGTTAGATTATACCAAAACAATACGTGTACTTCTCCGGTGAGTATCCCTAGCGCATTTGAGGCGTGTGTGGCACGACAGGTCCCGTCTTTGAGGTATCGTGGATATAAACAATGGTCGTCAGCTTGTGGTAACACCAGAAGCATTGCCTCTTTCGCATAACCTACCAAGGGCAATACCCGTTCACTATTTCTCGTTTTAAGTCGTCTGATTGCGTTAGGTCGAATGTGAATGAGCTCATTCTCCATATCGATGTCTTGAAGTTCCAGTCCAACAATCTCAGCCAGTCTGCAGCCTGTCTCACCTAGTAAGGGCATCAGCAACTTTACCTGACTGCCTGAAGCTATTGCCTTGTCATATCCATTTTTAAGCTGCTCAATGGTAAACGTTCCCCTCTTGGATGCATCTTGTCCCTCATGACGAATGATCAATCGAGTGAATGGATTACGTTTATCCAAATCCAACTCAGCATATGCATAGTTGAGGATGGCACTTAAACTGTTAATCCTACGCCTAATGGTAGCAGTCTTATTCCCTCTCAAATGGAGATGATGAACAAACAGCTTGGCATCCTCTCTTGTGTAGGTTCCCACGTCTCTATTGCCAGCCAAGGAGATAAATGTGGCTAATGCAGAACGAGGCGGAACCTGATCTATTTCTCGAAGGGCCAAGTATTCTTCTGCCATTTCAGACAATAAGACAGACTTGGGTTGGAAGCTTTCAATGATAGTAGCAACATCGACAGGCTCTATTCTTGTCGTATTGCTCCATGATGCCTCAAGTACATAACCCAGACGTTTCGCATATTCGGCTGCTTCATCTGGGCACTTCGACAATGCTTGCCTGATGAACGAACCATATGCTTTCACTGCGTGAGATGGCACACGGCGATTGTAATAATAAGTGCCAGAACGGCAGATTGTGTACTGAATGTGTGACAAGGTGATTACCTCCGATGGTTAAAGTCGAAGGAATATCAATGGTATATCTTGATTAAGTGGTGCGGGTGGAGGGACTTGAACCCCCACGCCTCGCGGCGCCAGAACCTAAATCTGGTGCGTCTACCAATTTCGCCACACCCGCACTGTCACGACCTCGTCGTGTGGGGGGTGATTAGCAAAGTTTGTTTCAGAATGTCGAGAGCAAAAACGCACGAAAGTGAATTTTTTTTCACGGTTTAAGTTTCAATGCCCTGCCATGCGTGGGTCTGGATCAAATCTGGGTCAAATAATAACGGCTCTGCCGCAAGCGCGACCGAGGCGATTAACACCATAACAATAAAATGAACAACAAACACACAACGTAGAGATGGGCAAAAAACCCTACTCATTACCTTGGACATCATATCAACACACCACATCGATTCTTAACACTTGTTAACGTTTCGCGTGAAAACCGATCATTTTTAAGGCCAGAATGCGTCCTGTGTTCTGCGTTTTTTGGGCAAATCAATTTGCAGCAGTTTTCATTGTGCTTAAAAATTAATCACAATGCACAAAATTTACCATCTAGCGGTGGATTTCGCCGTCATTTTGAGCAGAACGGCCCCAATCACTAGGCGCAGATCATCCCATATGATCTATCCCATTCAGGAATGAATGAGGAGACCAACAATGAAAAAGATTGAGGCCATTATTAAGCCGTTTAAACTGGATGAGGTAAAAGAAGCCCTTCAGGACGTTGGTGTTCAAGGTTTGTCTGTGATCGAGGTCAAAGGCTTTGGTCGCCAAAAGGGCCACACAGAATTATACCGTGGCGCCGAATATGTCGTCGATTTCCTACCAAAAGTGAAAATCGAAGTCGTTTTGGACGATGATCAAGTTGACGCGGCCATCGAAGCCATCGTAGACGCAGCCAAGACAGAAAAAATTGGGGACGGCAAAATTTTTGTCAGCCCTGTTGAACAAGCCATTCGCATCCGCACCGGTGAAAGCGGTTCGGACGCCCTTTAATTTAACAGTTTCACGATAGAGAGGAACAAAACCATGAGCGCAAAAGACTTGCTCGCAATGATCGCTGACGAAGGCGCGGAATATGTGGATATCCGCTTTACTGACCCTCGCGGCAAACTTCAGCACGTAACAGTGATGTCAGATCAGGTTGACGAAGACTTCATCGAAGAAGGCTTTATGTTTGACGGATCATCTATCGCAGGTTGGAAATCAATCGAAGCGTCAGACATGAAATTGATCATCGACACAGCAAGTGCCTATGTCGATCCATTCTATGCGGAAAAAACAATCTGTGTGCATTGTTCAGTTGTTGAACCAGACACAGGCGAAGCATACGAGCGTGACCCACGCGGCACAGCGCAAAAAGCAGAAGCATATCTGAAATCATCAGGTATTGGTGACGCGGCGTTTATGGGCCCAGAAGCAGAATTTTTCCTATTTGACGATGTACGCTTCCAAAACTCAATGAACAAAGTTTCATTCGAAGTTGACGCAATTGACGCGGCTTGGAACACTGACACAGAATACGAAATGGGCAACACAGGCCACCGTCCAGGTGTCAAAGGCGGCTATTTCCCTGTAAACCCAGTGGACGACGGCCAAGACATCCGTTCAGAAATGCTATCAACAATGAAGCGTTTGGGAATGAAAGTTGACAAGCACCACCACGAAGTGGCGTCCTGTCAGCACGAATTGGGTCTGATCTTTGACAGCCTAACAAAACAAGCGGACGAGCTGCAAAAATACAAATACGTGATCCACAATGTTGCACAAGCCTACGGCAAATCAGCGACATTCATGCCAAAGCCGATCGCAGGCGACAACGGCACAGGGATGCACGTAAACATGTCTATCTGGAAAGATGGCAAGCCATTGTTTGCAGGCGACAAATACGCGGATCTATCTGACGAAGCGCTATACTTCATCGGCGGCATCCTAAAGCACGCGAAATCACTAAACGCCTTCACAAACCCATCAACAAACTCTTACAAGCGTTTGATCCCAGGGTTCGAAGCACCTGTGATGTGTGCCTATTCTGCACGTAACCGTTCAGGCTGTGTTCGTATCCCATGGACAGAGTCACCAAAGGCAAAACGCGTCGAAGCACGTTTCCCAGATCCCTCTGCGAACCCATACCTATGTTTCGCGGCACTATTGATGGCCGGCCTAGACGGCATCAAAAACAAAATCCATCCTGGCGAAGCAATGGACAAAAACCTATACGATCTTCCTGCGGAAGAGTTGGCAGAAATCCCAACAGTATGTGGTTCATTGCGCGAAGCGATGGAAGCCCTTCAGGCGGATTACGAGTATTTGACAGCAGGTGGCGTATTCACCAAAGATCAAATCGACGGTTACATCGACCTGAAAATGGAAGAGATCGAAACATACGAACACAC
>CAXACF010000247.1:0-3696 GCA_963967125.1 uncultured Rhodobacterales bacterium
GTTTCGTTTTGCGTGACGAAAATATCGCCTGTCTGTGCCTCTGACAGGCTGGACCCGATCAGATCAGATGTGATTTCGTGATTTGCTCCAGTGAACAGTGTGATGGCGTTTTCACCGTCCTCTGCCACACAAATATTCGCATGACCTGTGCGGGTGCCATCAACAATAAACCGCGTATCAACCCCATATTCCGTCAGCCGATCCCGCGTCCATGCCCCTTCGGCGCCAATGGCACCAATATGCACCACACGTGCCGCGCCACGGGCGGCGGCAACGGACATATTCGCGCCCTTCCCCCCAAGACCCACAGACATATGTCCCGCCGCAATGGTTTCCCCAGGCGCCGGAATGTGCGGCACCTGATAGAAATTGTCGATGTTGATCGAACCAAGATTATAAATCGCCATAAGACGATATTAGCCGACTTTACACGCTGCCAAAACTGCCATGTTCAAAATATCTGTTGCTGTGGCAACGGACGGACAAATTTGGATGGATTTATCCACCCCTGATAGGATCGGACCAATCACCGTCGCGCCTGCCATTTCCTGCATCAATTTCACCGAAATGCTGGCAGAGTGACGCGCCGGAACAACCAAGATGTTTGCTGGTCCACTAAGGCGTGAAAACGGATATTGCGCCTGTGCCTGTGCGTTCAGGGCAACATCAACCGTCATTTCGCCTTCGTATTCGAAATCAACGCCGCGTTTGTCCAACACACGTGGGGCAATGTGCATTTTTTCAGCCCGTTCTGAAACAGGATAGCCAAAGGTAGAAAAACTGACAAAAGCCACGCGGGGTTCAAGGCCCAAGTGACGCGCCACACCCGCAGCGCGTTCGGCGATGTTTGCCAAATCTTCTTCGTCCGGCCATTCATGCACCAATGTATCAGCCATCAGAACAATCCGTCCCTTGTGCAACAAGGCAGTTACACCAACTGCCCCATGATCCGCATCTGCGTCAAACACGTGATTGATCAGGTTTAGAACATGCGCGGATTTTCGTGTCGCACCCGTAACCAAACCATCGCCATGCCCATGCGCCAGCATCAGCGCGGAAAACACGTGACGATCGCGCGAAGCAAGGCGATGCACATCGGCGCGGTCAAACCCCTTGCGCTGCAAACGTTGGTATAGGAATTCCTTGTAAGTGTCTAAATGCTGGGTATTGGCAGCGTTCACAACCTCAAGCTCGCGTACAGCATCACCCAGACCTGCAGCCTCAAGCTTGGTTTTGACATCGGCAGAACGGCCAATAACCAATGCCTTACCCATACCCTGACGTTGATATTCAACAGCGGCACGCAACACGCGGGGGTCATCCCCCTCGGCAAAAATCATACGCGCCTGTGCAGCACGGGCACGGGCGTTCAGCCCACGCAGAATGCTGGCCGTTGGGTCCATGCGCGATTGCAAGGAAACCTCATACCCGTCCATATCAACGATAGGACGGCGTGCTGCCCCTGTTTCCATGCCCGCCTGTGCAACCGCAGGTGGGATGCGGTGGATCAGGCGCGGGTCAAAGGGCGTTGGAATAATATAGTCACGCCCAAAGGTCAGTTTGCGGCCATAGGCCACGGCAACCTCATCTGGAACATCTTCTCGGGCCAATTCGGCCAAGGCCTGCGCACAGGCGATTTTCATCGGATCATTGATTGCGCGGGCATGAATATCCAATGCCCCACGGAACAAATACGGGAAGCCCAAAACATTGTTCACCTGATTTGGATAATCACTGCGCCCTGTTGCAACGATGGCATCTGGACGCACCTCATGCGCTTCTTCTGGCGTGATTTCGGGATCTGGGTTCGCCATGGCAAAGATTACGGGGTTATCCGCCATGGATTTCACCATATCTTGCGTCACGGCCCCCTTAACCGACACACCCAAAAATACATCGGCGTTCACCATCGCCTGTTCCAAGGTGCGCAGATCCGTTTTCACGGCATGCCCAGATTTCCATTGGTTCATACCTTCGGTACGACCCTGATAAATCACACCCTTTGTGTCACAGACGATACAGTTTTCATGGCGCGCGCCCATGGATTTCAACAGTTCGATACAGGCGATTCCCGCCGCACCCGCGCCATTTAGGACGATTTTCACATCCTCAATCTTTTTCCCTGAAATATGCAGGGCGTTGATCAAACCCGCCGCACAAATCACGGCCGTTCCATGTTGATCATCGTGGAAAACGGGGATGTCCATTTCCTCTTTCAGACGCTGCTCGATGATGAAACATTCAGGCGCTTTGATATCTTCCAGGTTTATGCCGCCAAATGTTGGCCCGATCAGTTTAACCGCCTTGCAAAATTCATCGGGATCCTCTGTGTCCACCTCGATGTCGATTGAATTCACATCGGCAAATCGTTTGAACAGAACGGATTTCCCCTCCATCACAGGCTTGCTACCCAGGGCACCCAAATTACCCAAACCCAAAACAGCCGTACCGTTTGAAATTACGGCGACCAAGTTGCCCTTATTCGTGTAATCATAAACCAGTTCGGGGTTTTCCGCGATCTCTTCACAGGGAACCGCCACACCTGGTGAATACGCCAGTGACAAATCCCGCTGTGTGGTCATTGGGACGGTTGCGCTGACCTCCCACTTACCTGGTGTTGGTTCAAGATGGAAATTAAGGGCTTCTTCACGGGTAATTTTAGTTTTCGTCATTAATGGCGTCCTTTGTTGCGCAAAACCTCCTTACCGCGCAATTTTATTAGGCGCAACCTGATCGTTTTTAGCTTTTCTGTAGAGTCGCGGATATGTAAGTTGGCAATGTAAATATTAGGAGCAAGCCCGTGACACCAATGATGGCACAGTATCTGGAGATTAAGGCAAATTACCCAGATGCATTGTTGTTTTACCGCATGGGTGATTTTTACGAATTGTTCTTTGATGATGCGGTTGCGGCGTCGGGTGCGTTGGATATCGCCCTGACCAAACGTGGTAAACACAGCGGCGAAGATATCCCAATGTGCGGCGTGCCCCATCATGCGGCCGAAGGGTATTTATTAACCCTGATCCGCAAAGGGTTTCGTGTTGCCGTTTGTGAGCAATTGGAAAGCCCAGCAGAAGCGAAAAAGCGCGGATATAAGGCCGTCGTCCGCCGCGATGTTGTGCGATTGGTCACGCCAGGCACCCTGACCGAAGACAGTTTGTTAGATGCGCGGCGGCATAACTATTTGGCCGCCTATTCCTTGGTCCGTGATGAAGGTGCGCTGTCATGGGTGGATATTTCCACGGGTGCGTTTCATGTCATGGCGCTGCCTTCTGTCATGTTGGGACCAGAGCTTGCGCGTTTATCACCAAGTGAGGTTTTGGTTTCTGAAACAACTGAAGATCGGTTCCGTGAATTGGTCGAAGAGTCGGGGGCATCCATAACCGCATTAGGGCGCGCAGCATTTGACAGTCAGAATGCAGAAATGCGTCTAAAATCCCTATTTAGTGTCGCATCACTCGAATCTTTTGGTGGATTTGATCGTGCTGAAATATCGGCGATGGGTGCATTGATCGAATATCTGGATATCACGCAAAAGGGTCAATTACCGCGCCTGCAGCGTCCGGTAAAGGAATCAACCCAGCGCGTGATGCAGATTGATGCCGCGACACGTCGCAATTTGGAAGTAACGCATTCGATCCAAGGCGGTGGACGCGCTGGGTCCCTATTGGCAACGGTGGATCGTACCGTAACAGC
>CAXACF010000248.1:0-3691 GCA_963967125.1 uncultured Rhodobacterales bacterium
AACCCTGCTGCGACGCAATCATCAATCGATCCATCCTGATCCACCAGAATCGTTAGAATACCGTCCAGAACAAAGTAATCTGGTAGGCTGTCACTGTCTTTCTGATCTGGGCGCAACTCGGCACTTGGTGGTTTTTCGATGATATTTGCGGGGATCACGGCGCCCGCTGGGCCCCGCATCCAATCGCGATGCTGTTCATTGCGCCAACGGCAGATGTCAAAGACACGTGTTTTATACAAATCTTTAATCGGATTATATCCGCCCGCCATATCGCCATATATGGTGGCATATCCCACTGCGACTTCGGATTTATTCCCTGTGGTCAAAAGCATTTCACCAAACTTATTTGAAACAGCCATCAACAATAACCCGCGCAAACGGGATTGAATGTTTTCCTCTGTCAAATCTGGATTGGTCCCTGCGAACAAGGGGGCAAGCGTATTCGTGATCGCCGCGCGCCCCTCTGCGATGGGCAAGTAATCGTATCGGCAACCAAGGTTTTCGGCCATATCTTTGGCATCACTCAGGGATTCATCCGATGTGTATTCAGAAGGCAACATGATACAGCGCACATTTTCCGCACCTAATGCATCTGCCGCAATGGTCGCGACCAACGCACTATCAACCCCGCCAGATAGACCCAACAACACCTTAGAAAATCCAGATTTTGCACAGTAATCCCGCAGTGCAATGGTCATAGCGTGATAATCCGCCTCTAGCTGATCTGGAACCTTGGATTTCACAGAATCAGCGATACGCCATCCTTGGTCTGTGCGATTTAGGGTCAGTTCCGTGATGCTTTCCTCAAACATCGGCAGCATTGCGGCCAATTCACCACCCGGGTTCAGCGCAAAACTACAGCCATCGAAAATCTGGTCGTCCTGTCCACCTGTGAGGTTCAGATAGATTAGCGGCAAACCGCTTTCCACCACACGCGACACCATCAAATTCACGCGCACATCCAATTTACCGCGATAATAGGGCGACCCATTGGGGATGAACAAAAACTCGGCACCTGTTTCTTCAAGCGTTTCAACAACATCGCTATGCCATGCATCTTCGCAAATGGGGCTACCGATGCGCACACCATTGATCACATAGGGGCCGCTGACTTGGCCGGGTTCAAAGATGCGCACCTCGTCAAACACCGTTTCATTCGGCAAATGATGCTTTTTGACAATCGCCTGAATGTCACCGCCATTTAAAATGAAATAGGCGTTAAACAGCGCCCCGTCTTCTACCCATGGACCACCAATACCCAGCGCAGGGCCATCAGCGCACTCTTTCGCCAATGCCCGAACAGCATTCATCGCATCATTTTGAAACGCGGACTTCATCACCAAATCTTGGGTGTTATAGCCCGTGATAAACATTTCGGGCAGTGTTACAAAATCGCTGCCTTGCGCTGCGCCTTGCAACCACGCTTGTTTTGCCTTGGCTGCATTGCCCTGCAAATCCCCAACGGTGGGGTTCAATTGTGCGATTGTTATGCGGAATTGATCAGTCATAGCCTCTGCCTTGGCATATAAGTATTGCGATGCGCCTCGGCGTCTAGGCATATCGACAAAATTCGGGATGGTACAGTGGGTTTGTCCGGACCGCGACGATCAGGCGTCCTCGACCTCTATAACACCAGGCAAGGATTTCAGCGCACCTTTAATTTGCGGGTTCACAACAAAATCCTGACCGACATCCAATTCAACTTCACCAGGCAGTTCAGGGTTCATCAAGCATAGGAAAACAGGCCCTTTGGTGCCCGATTGTGCATTTGCCTGATCCAAGACGGACGAAATCGCGGGGAAGGCAGCCTCGGCCTCAACAAATATGCGCAGACCTTTGGAGCCCAAATCCGCCACAGCAATATCAACGGGGGCAACAGAGCGACCCAGCAGCTTAAGTTGGTCAGCCTCCATTGTGGCTTCTGCGGTGATGACTACCTTTTGTCCCGTTTCCAAATGTTCGCGCGACTTTTCCAGCGCCTCGGAAAACAGTGTCACTTCGTATGCGCCTGTTGGATCGGATAATTGGCAAAATGCAAATCGGTTTCCGCGGGCTGATTTACGTTCCTGCCTGCCCGCAACAACGCCTGCCAATTTGGCAACTGTGGGACCTGATTGCGCTTTGTGCATCACCTCGTCCAGCGTCATGACCCCTTTGCGTTTCAAGGCAACCAAATAATCGTCTAGCGGGTGACCAGACAAATAAAACCCAACCGCGCGAAATTCTTCGGACAACCGTTCGGCTGGCAGCCAATCAGTCACGGGCGCAAGGCGAGGTTCGGGCAAATCTTCGCCCGCCTCACCAAACAAGGACACCTGATTTGATGATTTTTGTTCGGCGATTGCGGCGGAATAGGACACTAAACCTTCAAGGCTTTCAAATACGCGGCGGCGGTTTGCATCCAGCACATCAAAGGCCCCTGCCCGCGCCAACATTTCAAGCGGACGCTTCCCAACGCGTTTCAAATCAACACGACGCGCGAAATCAAACAAACTGACAAAAGGTTTGTCGCCACGGGCTTCGGTAATCAGGCGCATCGCCTCGATCCCGACGTTTTTCAATGCGCCCAAGGCATAGACCAATGCACCATCGACAACATCAAAGCTGGCCTCAGATCGGTTCACACAAGGCGGCACGTACTTTAGGCCCAGCCCCTTTCTAACCTCTTCAAAATAAATGGCTAATTTATCGGTTAGATGGATATCGCAGTTCATGACGCCTGCCATGAATTCAACAGGGTGGTTCGCCTTTAGCCACGCGGTTTGATAGGACACCACAGCATAGGCCGCTGCGTGCGATTTGTTGAAGCCATAGTTTGCAAATTTTTCAAGTAGATCGAAAACCTCACTCGCCTTCTTGGCCTCCACCCCATTTTCGGCGGCACCTTTTTCAAATTTTGGTCGTTCGGCGTCCATCGCCTCTTTGATTTTCTTACCCATCGCGCGACGCAACAGATCCGCACCACCCAATGAATATCCCGCCATAACCTGCGCGATTTGCATCACCTGTTCCTGATAAACGATGATCCCTTGGGTTTCTTCCAAGATGTGATCAATCAAGGGATGAACGGATTCACGCTCTTTCTTGCCATTTTTTACATCGCAATAGGTTGGAATATTTTCCATCGGGCCAGGTCGGTACAACGCCACCAGCGCAACAATATCTTCGATACAGGTGGGCTTCATACGCTTTAGCGCATCCATCATGCCCGAACTTTCCACCTGAAATACCGCGACGGTTTTTGCGGCTGAATACAGATCATAGGTGGGTTCATCATCTAATGGGATGGCGTTGATTTGGTTCTCCGCACCCTCAGCAGGTTTATAAAGTTCATGACCATCTTCCGCGATGTGCAGCTGACGGCCCGATTTCAGGATCAAATCAACGGCGTTTTGAATGACAGTTAGGGTTTTCAAACCAAGAAAGTCGAATTTAACCAACCCTGCCTGTTCCACCCATTTCATGTTGAATTGTGTGGCTGGCATGTCAGATCGCGGATCTTGGTAAAGGGGAACCAGCGCATCAAGCGGTCTGTCACCGATCACAACACCCGCCGCGTGAGTCGATGCATTTCTCAGCAATCCTTCGACCTGCTGACCATAGGTCAATAGACGATCAACAACCTCTTCTGCTTTGGCTTCCTCTTTCAGCCTTGGCTCATCCTGCAGGGCTTTTTCAATGCTTACAGGTT
>CAXACF010000249.1:0-3691 GCA_963967125.1 uncultured Rhodobacterales bacterium
CTCGGCAGCGCCTTCGCCTATATTTGCGGCCAAAAACACGTGTTTGGCCCGTTTGCGTAGGATTTCCGCAAAAATTTCATCGACAGGGGTTACGCCAACCCGGGCGTCAATCATGAACAAACAGATATCCGCCATATCCACCGCGCGTTCCGTCAAACGGCGCATGCGGCCCTGCAAACTGTCGTCTGTTGCGTCCTCAAGCCCTGCGGTATCAATCACGGTGAACCGCAGATCCCCAAGGCGCGCTTCGCCTTCGCGCAGGTCACGGGTCACGCCCGGTTGATCATCAACCAGCGCCAACCGTTTGCCAACAAGACGGTTAAATAAGGTGGATTTGCCCACATTGGGGCGGCCAACAATGGCCAAAGAAAAGCTCATGTTCAGAACCTAAAGTCGATTGAGAGCCCCGCATACACCACTTTTTCATCAACGAAAAGCGTGCAATTGTCCGTCCCCTGAAACAAGGTACAAAACCCCGCCCGCAATGACAGGATGGGTTGTGGCCCCACCCGGCACTGCCGTTTGGGCAATCAACGCGCCATTGGTTGGATCAAATTGGCGCAATAGACCATCGTTTGACGCCACTAAAATACGCCCCCCCGCCAGAACGGGACCATAGTGGGCCACGATTTCGGCACTGCGTCGCGGACTGATTTTACGGAAATTCGGCAAATCAACCGCCCAAAGCGTGTCGCCATTGGACGCATCCACACGGATCAATTGGTTCATATCATTCAGGGCGAAAATGGCATTGCCCGCAGGCCAGAGTTGACCGCGCACACCCTGATTGTTTGTCCATATGCGTTCACCATCACCCAGTGACATGGCAACCATGCGCCCCGATGCACCCGCTGCGTATACACGTGATCCGGCAATTACGGGGCTTGCGCCCAAATCAACAACGGCGCCTTCTGCCCGTCCCGCGCGCGCGCCCTTTAGGGAAGAGTTCCAGTAAACCAATCCGCCCTTGCGGAAGACGGCCTGAACCTCGCCCGAGCCAAAGCCGAAAAGGGCAAATTTGTCGGAAACCGCGGGGGCGGTTGATCCGATGCGGTTGTTCACATCATCCACACCATCAATTTGCCATCTGACACGGCCATTATCGGCCTCGATCGCCCATGCGGTGCGATCCGAGCTGATCACATAGACCAAGCCATCATAATAGGTGGGACGCGTATTTCCCGCACCACGTAAAGATTGTGACCAACGGATCGCGCCATTGGTTGGATTGATCGCATGCAGCACGCCATAGGCGGTTGTTACAAACAATGTCCCATTGCCATAGGCGATGCCTGCGCCTGTCGCCTCGCCCTTGCCCTCACCCTGTGGTGTCAGGTCAATGGACCAAAGGGCGGCACCTGATGTGGCATGCGCGCTTAGGCGGGCTTCTGCATCAACGGTAAAAATGCGCCCATCGGCCACAACAGGATCGGCCGTGATCCGCGTGCGTTGTCCATCACCGACGCCAATCGGAACGCTCCACATTAACTGGGGATTTGCGCCCAATGTGGGATGGGTGGTGCGGGTGCGTGCGGTTCCATGTCCTTGGGTCCAATTTGCGTTTGTGCTGATGCTGGGGGCACGAAACGCCACGGATTTATTAACGATTTCTGCGCGTGCTGGCGCATCCTGGATCAGGGTATCAACGGCTTCACGCTTGCCCGGGATGATAGGCTGTGGCTGCTCACACCCTGCAAGAGCGATGGCACAAACTGTCAATGTGGCGACGACACGAAACATCATTCCCCCTGTTCCTTATTTATGGGGTTCTATTGACCGTTTGGATCCTGCCCCAAGGCGATCATCAACTGTCCTGCACGTTGACGCAAGCCTTGAGTGAGCTCTGCATCCTCAACGATCATGGACAGGCGGTTTACTGCCGCTGCACTGTCACCTGCGGCCAGATCAAGCAGTGCCAATTGTTCTTCGGCCAATAGACGCAGTGGATTGCCAGGTGTTGCCAGTTGTTCAAACCCCATGCGGCGTTCGCCTGCGTCAATCCCACTTTCAGCGACAGTCAAACGTTTAAAGTTCAGGATATCGCGGTACATCTGATCCAGATCACCACTGACAGCTGCCGCCTCAAGCTTGGCGGCGGCCCCTGCCCCATCCTTATCCGATGCCAGTTCCGCGGCCTGCAACATGGCAATCATCGCGCCCGCCGATGCATTGGGGGCCGTAATGGTGTCCAATTGCGCAACACGTGCGGATGGGTCGTTTTCCTGCAAAGCCTCTAACACAGAAGACCCAAATGTTTCCGAGGCGGTTTTTTCCGCAGCGCGGCTGTATTCGCGGTATCCAGTACCACCCACAACGATCACGACCAGCGCGACGCCGATCCAGCCATATTTGCGAAAGGTTTTGAACAATTTTTCGCGGCGGATTTCTTCGCTGACTTCATCGATAAAGCTATCTGTATCGCTCACGGCGGACCTCACATCTTGTATTTCAGGTTTTGTAGACCCAACTGAATAGGAATCCAAGAGCAAGATTGCGTTGCTGCACCTGCAAAAAAATGTGTGGATTTCATTAATCTAAACTGGCGGGTTTAGCGTATATCTGCTAAGTGGCGGCTAAATTGGGTTTCGTTTTACCCGTTTGCCAATTCGTTGGAAGGAAGATTATGCGCATTATGTCCTTGATCACGGCTGTTGTTGTGGTTGCTATTTTATATTTGATTGTTTTTGAACGTGACGCCGTGCGTCAAGTTGCAGGTGGGGCATCACCCACGATTTTATGGGATGCGTCCAAGGACACGCCATTGGTGAATGATGTTGTGGTCGAGGAAGTGATCGCCGAGACAGAAACACCCGCAGAGGCCCCAAGTGAGCGACAGTTGATCAAGGTGGTCGCCATGAAATCAACCGCCCGTGAAATTGACAGCGCGGTTGTGCTGCGCGGTCAGACCGAGGCCGCGCGCAGTGTTGTTCTGCGTTCCGAAACATCGGGACAAGTGATCAACCAACCCCTGCGAAAGGGCCATGTGGTGGCCGCGGGTGAAACCCTATGTGAATTGGACCCTGGCACGCGCGAGGCGAATTTGGCAGACACCATTGCCCGCCTGAAAGAGGAAGAAGCCCGCGTGCCAGAAACCCAAGCCCGTCTGGACGAAGCAAAAGCCCGCCTAGAAGAGGCAAAAATCAACTTTAACGCTGCTGATAAACTGGCCCAAGGTGGGTTTGCATCAGAAACACGCGTCGCATCAACACAGGCGGCGGTACGCTCGGCAGAGGCCGCAGTGGAAAGCGCAAAAGCAGGGTTTGATGCCACAAGTTCGCGCATCCAATCCGCCGAAGCCGCCGTTGCCGCCGCACAAAAAGAGATTGATCGCCTGACAATCAAAGCAACCTTTGGTGGCCTATTGGAAAGCGATACAGCCGAAATCGGCAGCCTGCTGCAACCTGGCTCTGCCTGCGCAACTGTGATCCAATTGGACCCCATTAAAATCGTGGGCTTTGTTCCCGAAACGGAACGTGATCGCGTCACCGTGGGCGCACGTGCGGGTGCGCGTTTGTTGGACGGGACAGAAGTCGCAGGCAACGTAACCTTCCTATCGCGGTCGGCGGATAAATTGACACGTACATTCCGTGTTGAATTGGAAATTCCAAACCCCGATATGACCATCGCGGATGGACACACCGCCGATATCCTGATTGCATCAGACGGCAAAGCCGCACATTTGATCCCGCAA
>CAXACF010000250.1:0-3682 GCA_963967125.1 uncultured Rhodobacterales bacterium
TCGGGTTGATCCTCAAGTTTTTGAATAAAATGATCACGCCACGCAAGGCGCGATTGAAACGAGGCATATCCCTTTTTTGCAGGTGTTGAGAAACTCTTGGAGCGCAGTGCGGACAATTGCGCCACCTCTCGAATGCTCATCACACCTAATGCCAAATGCGGCGATATTCGCGAACACGCATGGGGCGCCGTCACGGGCGAGGACATGGCCCAGCGATAGGTTTTGATGCCATTTCCCCAAAATTTATCCAATGACGTAAGGGCCGCCCTGCGCCCGCCGTGCTGACGCAATGGGCAGCGATCAGGTTCACCAGAAAGATCCGCCCAATCTGGAATATGGCCGATGTCAATGTCGATGGGTTTCAGTGCTTTCGGGAATTTCAGGCGCACCCCATCCACAAACCGATCCCGCGCACGCGCCCAGTGATCGCGCGTATCCAATCGGCGTACAACACCAGACTGGGGAAGTTCGGTAAAATCAATTGCGTTTTCACGACACCATGCCTGAACCCGCAGATCGCGCTGAAACGTCCAGGCCGTTCCAGTTTCCTCATGCGCAACCAGATGTTTGACATCAAAAGTGGTCGCGAGTTCGCTTAACACTTTACGCGTTCCGCCCATGCGCACAACCAAAGGCATGCCCAATGCACCAAGCTGCGCACGAAGATCAAAAAGACATTCTTTGGTAAATTCCCATTGACGACCGCTATAGTCTGATTGCATCCATAAGGCAGGCTCAACCACGTAAAGTGGAAGTATTGGATATCCAAGCTGTGTCGCATGGCAAAGGGCTGGATGATCCTCAATGCGTAAGTCGCGTTTGAACCAAAGAATTGTTATCTGTTCTTTTTGTGCCGACACTGACGCCTAGTTCCTAAATTTTGCACATTGCAACCGTCAATTTCCGAGCTAGGGTCTATGATTAAAAAGACAAGTTCGAAGGACCAGGACGTATGGCAAAAGACACCGATCAAATGATCTACCTAAAAGATTACACACCGCCTGCGTATTTGATCGACAAGACCGAGCTGACTTTTCATTTGAACCCGACAAAAACGCGGGTCATTTCGCGCATTGCGTTTCGCCCCAACCCCGATGCGAAAACAAATCAATTTATATTGGACGGGGCAGAGATGAAGTTGATCTGGGCCAAAATTAATGGCTCCCCAGTATCACCCAATATCTCAGAAACACATTTGGACTGTGTTGTTCCCAATGCCCCATTCATCTGGGAAGCAGAGGTCGAAATAAACCCCAGCGCGAACACAACGCTTGAGGGCCTATACATGTCCAATGGCATGTATTGCACACAGTGCGAGGCCGAGGGGTTTCGCAAGATCACCTATTATCCTGACCGCCCCGATGTTTTGGCAAAATTTGATGTACGCATTCACGGCGATCATCCCGTCCTTTTGTCAAATGGCAATTTGATTTCATCGGAAACAGGGCGTGCCGAATGGCATGATCCATGGCCCAAACCCGCCTATCTTTTCGCTTTGGTGGCGGGCGAGCTGTTCAATCACCAAGATCGCTTCACTACCCAATCGGGGCGTGATGTGGAACTTAACATTTGGGTCCGTGATGGTGATCAGGACAAATGTGAATTCGGCATGCAGGCATTAAAGGCGTCGATGGATTGGGATGAACGTGTTTACGGGCGCGAATACGACTTGGACGTTTTCAACATTGTTGCCGTTGATGATTTCAATATGGGAGCGATGGAAAACAAGGGGCTGAATATTTTCAACAGTACCTACATTTTGGCCAACAATCAAATTACGACAGACACAAATTTCGAGTTGATCGAAGCGGTCATCGCGCATGAATATTTCCACAACTGGACGGGCAATCGCATCACCTGCCGCGATTGGTTTCAACTGTGCCTGAAAGAAGGGCTAACGGTGTTTCGGGATTCGCAATTCACCGCCGATATGCGCAGTGCGCCTGTAAAACGCATTGGGGATGCGTTTCTGATGCGGTCACGACAGTTCCGCGAAGATGCTGGGCCCCTTGCCCATCCTGTGCGGCCCGAAAGTTTTGTTGAGATCAACAATTTTTACACTCTGACCGTCTATGAAAAGGGCGCTGAATTAATCCGCATGTTAAAAACACTGGTGGGGGACGCGGCCTATTACAAATCGGTAGCGCGCTATTTTGATCAACACGACGGACAGGCGGCAACCATCGAAGATTGGCTTGCTGCGTTTGAGGACACAACTGGCCGCGATCTAAGTCAGTTTAAACTGTGGTATCAACAGGCAGGCACACCGCAGGTTAAGGTCAGCGAAACCTTTGAAAACGGGTCCTTTGAATTGACCTTTGAACAGTCCACGGCCCCCACACCGGGTCAACCAGAAAAACCAAACTTTGTCATTCCGCTTGCTGTTGGTTTGTTGGATCAATCGGGTGAAGAAATTCAACCCACGCAAATTTTTGAGTTGACCGAAAAATCGCAAACCCTGCGCTTTGATGGTTTAGCCGGGCAGCCGATCCCCTCAATCTTACGTGAATTTTCGGCACCTGTCGTCATTGACCATGCGGTTGATCGGGACCGGTTATCGTTTTTAATGTCGAATGACACGGACCCCTATTCTCAATGGGACGCGGCGCAAACCTTGATGATGGACGTCACATTGTCGATGCTGAGCGATGGCGCGGCCGTTGACGAACGCCTGTTGTCGGGTCTGCGTGATGTGGCGATCAACGCCGATCTTGACCCTGCGTTTCGTGCACTGACCCTGACGCAACCTGCGCGATCGGATGTGATGCAGCGGTTATATAATGCGGGGAATACACCCGACCCATTTGCAATTCATGCAGCACAAGAAACCATCTCGCATTCTTTGGCCGAGGTGTTGCAAAATGATTTGGGCACAATTTACGTTGAAAATCAGGTGCGCGCGCCCTTTACACCCACTGCGGAACAGGCAGGCCAACGGGCATTGGCCAATATGATTTTGGGCCTGATCACCCGATTGGATGGCGGGACAGAAGCGCGCAAACAATTTGAGACTGCCGATAACATGACCAGCACGCTGGGCGCATTGGGCGCGCTTTTGTCCTGCGAATACGGCGTGAAGGCATCACAGCAGTTTTATGAAACATGGAAACACGAACGTTTGGTCATTGATAAATGGTTCAGCATTCAAATGACACATGCAAAACCAGAAGAGGCGCTGGATGTGGTTGATCGGCTATCTGCGCATCCCGATTTCTCGATCAAAAATCCAAATCGGTTCCGCTCTGTTTTTGGCCCCTTTGCGGGACACGCGGGATTTCATGCACCAGACGGACGGGGATATGACACATTGGCCGACTGGTTGATCAAATTGGACAAGATTAATCCGCAACCCACCGCACGATCCTGTTCTGCCTTTGACAGTTGGCGCATCTTTGCGCCTGAGCGTCAAACACAGATGCAAACCGCAATGCAGCGGATCTTGGGTCAAGAAGACCTAAGCCGCGACACACGCGAAATGTTGACCCGTATTT
This sequence comes from uncultured Rhodobacterales bacterium, assembly GCA_963967125.1. GTDB lineage: Bacteria > Pseudomonadota > Alphaproteobacteria > Rhodobacterales > Rhodobacteraceae > HIMB11. Next base: position 3,492 of record CAXACF010000250.1, read on the forward strand.
TAGGAGAGGATGGGTGAATCACCCAAGTTGCGGATTGATCACATTTTGAAGACAATCCGCCACGTCGTGGGGCAGTGTTTTTGCGAAATACACCAAGGGATATAAAACCAACCCCCATGCCCCGAAGATGACGGGCAAGAAACCGAAATATGCGCGCAGCCTGCCTTTTTTGCGCCTTAAATGGGCATCAG
>CAXACF010000251.1:0-3673 GCA_963967125.1 uncultured Rhodobacterales bacterium
ATCTTCTTCCAGTCTGCGTATATTCGATGTGCGCGCTGTGATTATGTGCATTCCTTACTCCTTTCGGTGCGTCATACTCCTGCAAACGATCCTAAAGAATATAATTATAGCCCGATGGGTAAATTTTTTACGAAATCTTGATCAGATAGGTTTGAATGCCCACATTGAGAGTGAGGCCAAGACCTGTGTGCCGATATCGGGCGCGGGAAAAACGGTGCTTAGAAAAGGAGATTACCCATGGACTTAAGCAAGTTCACGGAGCGTGCGCGCGGGTTTATCCAAGCGGCACAAACCATCGCAATTCGCGAAAACCATCAACGCATATTGCCAGAGCATATTTTGAAGGCGCTTTTGGATGATGACCAAGGGTTTGCATCCAATTTGATTGCGCGATCAGGGGGCGATGCAAAATCAGTGCGTGATCATGTTGCAACCACGCTTTCCAAACTGCCCAAGGTTGACGGCGGCGCCCAAGCCTATATCGACAATCAAACCGTCAAAGTGATTGGCGAGGCCGAGGACATCGCCAAAAAAGCAGGGGATCAATTTGTCCCTGCGGAACGCATTCTGACCGCGCTGGCCATTGTCAAATCAGGCGCAAAAGACGCCCTAAGCGCTGGCCGCGTTTCGGCGCAGTCGCTGAACAGTGCCATCAACGATATTCGCAAAGGGCGCACCGCAGACAGCGCCAATGCGGAAGAGGGGTATGATGCATTGGGCAAATATGCTCAGGATCTGACCGAAGCGGCGCGGGACGGCAAAATTGATCCGATCATTGGGCGCGATGATGAAATTCGTCGCGCGATGCAGGTTTTGTCACGTCGCACCAAAAACAATCCCGTTTTAATTGGGGAACCTGGTGTTGGTAAAACGGCCATCGCTGAAGGTATGGCATTGCGCATTATTAATGGGGATGTCCCAGAATCATTGCGCAATAAAAAATTGATGGCGCTGGATATGGGGGCATTAATTGCAGGTGCCAAGTATCGTGGCGAGTTTGAGGAACGCCTGAAAGCGATCCTGAATGAAATCAGCGCAGCGGCGGGTGAGGTCATTTTGTTCATTGATGAGATGCACACCCTTGTTGGGGCTGGAAAAACAGATGGCGCGATGGATGCCGCCAATTTGATTAAACCTGCCCTTGCGCGGGGGGAATTGCATTGCATCGGCGCGACCACTTTGGATGAGTATCGCAAATATGTGGAAAAGGACGCGGCCCTTGCCCGTCGGTTCCAACCTGTGATGGTCGAAGAGCCCACGGTTGAGGATTCCATTTCCATTCTACGCGGGATCAAAGAGAAATACGAACTTCACCATGGGGTGCGCATTTCCGATAGCGCATTGGTGGCGGCGGCGACATTGTCACAGCGCTATATCACAGATCGTTTCCTGCCTGATAAAGCGATTGATTTGGTGGATGAAGCGGCCAGCCGCCTTCGCATGGAAGTGGACAGCAAACCAGAAGAATTGGACGCGCTGGACCGTGAAATTCTGCAAAAGCAGATCGAAGCCGAAGCACTGCGGTTAGAGGATGACGCCGCATCTATCGACCGACTTGCCACATTGGAAAAGGATTTGGCAGATCTGCAGGATCGCAGCGCCACCATGACCGCACAGTGGCAGGCCGAACGTGATAAGCTTGCTTCTGCTCGGGATCTAAAGGAACAGTTGGACCGCGCCCGCGCAGATTTGGAAATCGCAAAACGCGAAGGCAATTTGGCGCGAGCGGGTGAATTGTCCTATGGCATTATTCCGCAGTTGGAAAAACAACTGAGCGATGCTGAAAACCGCGAGGATGAGGGAATGATGGTTGCCGAAACCGTGCGCCCCGAACAAATCGCATCCGTTGTGGAACGTTGGACAGGCATTCCAATGTCGAAAATGTTGGAAGGTGAACGGGAAAAGTTACTGCGGATGGAAGAGGAATTGCACAATCGTGTCATCGGCCAAAATCTTGCGGTTGGTGCAGTGTCAAATGCGGTACGCCGTGCGCGTGCGGGTTTGAACGATGAAAACCGTCCGCTTGGGTCCTTCCTATTCCTTGGGCCAACGGGTGTTGGTAAAACCGAATTGACCAAGGCCTTGGCGTCGTTCCTCTTTGATGATGACATGGCGATGGTGCGCATTGATATGTCCGAATTCATGGAAAAACACGCTGTGTCCCGTTTGATCGGTGCCCCTCCTGGCTATGTCGGTTATGATGAAGGCGGTGTCCTGACCGAGGCCGTGCGCCGCCGCCCCTATCAGGTTGTGTTGTTTGATGAGGTGGAAAAGGCGCATCCCGATGTGTTCAACGTCCTGCTTCAGGTGTTGGATGATGGCCAATTGACCGATGGTCAGGGACGCACCGTTGATTTTAAACAAACGCTGATCATTCTAACATCAAACCTTGGGGCGCAAGCGCTTAGCCAACTGCCTGATGGGGCCGATAGCGCGGATGCAAAACGCGATGTGATGGATGCGGTGCGCGCGCACTTCCGTCCCGAATTTTTGAACCGTCTGGATGAAACCATCATCTTTGATCGGTTGGGACGTCAGGACATGGACGGGATTGTCGATATCCAATTGGCGCGTTTGCAAAAACGCCTTCTGGGTCGCAAAATCACGCTGGCCTTTGATGATGCGGCGAAAACATGGCTCGCGGATGAGGGGTATGACCCTGTGTTTGGTGCCCGCCCATTAAAGCGGGTGATTCAACGGGCCCTGCAGGATCCATTGGCCGAACTGTTGTTATCAGGGGATGTGAAGGATGGAGACACCATCGCCGTATCCGCAGGGGCAGAGGGGTTGATCATTGGTGATCGCATCGGTGCAACCAACCGCGAACGCCCTGGTGACGCCGTCGTGCACTAAATATCAAAAAGAAACGGCCATTCGTTTGAGTGGCCGTTTTTTGTTGTGATATACGAACCTGGTGTCAGTTATCGTCTATTAACCACATTAATCCAATCCAATCGCGCTGCGGGTAATATCATCTAGCAGCGCTTGAACATCTTGCAGCGCACCCTCTGGGTACACATCGTATCCGATAATGACGGGGGAATCTTCGCTGATCTGGTACATATATATGTTGTAGGGACAGAAACGAATGTTCATTGGGTCCTCTAACATCGCCGCACGCGATAGGGGCGCCGAACAAAATCCGAAAACATCTGCATAGGCGTATATTGTCTCGGTTGCGCCCAGATCGGCCTTGGTCCGTTCTAACATATCACCCACATGATTGTGTTCTGAAATGACCAAACCGAAATCCAGGATCGCGTTTTCCAATCCAAACATGACGTCGTCATAGGATTGATCTGTCACCTCATATGTTACTGTGTCGTTTGCCAGTGCCGAATGCGCCAAACCCGCAATTAGGATCGTCGCAGCCGTAATCAGATGTCGCATTATATATAGTGTCCTGAATTAATCGCATTCAGGTTATAGCATGTATTGATCGCAGATCATCAACAATATCGTTTTCGGAATTGGTTAATAATGCTGCCCGCTGTGGTAAATCCGTTCCAGACGATCTTTCATGGATGCGATGTCCATGCCCGCACGTGCCGCCTGTTGAATCAAATCCTCTGGCGCGCGTTGGTGCGCAAATTCGAACGCCCATAACATGGTGCAACTCCGTCCTGTTGCACAATAGGCAAAGACACCGCCATTTGTATTAAGAACCGCATCT
>CAXACF010000252.1:0-3666 GCA_963967125.1 uncultured Rhodobacterales bacterium
TCCCGCAAACCTTGGATCACGCACGATGCTGGATGCCTATCATAAATCCCGTTACGCGGACCTAAAACTGCGGGTTCAGGGGATCACGATGTTGAACCGCGCGTCCATGTTTGATGACCAACCATTGCGTGATTTACGGGCGACGGGATTAAACGCGCTGTATGCATTGCCACAGGTGCGCAAAACGCTGATGCAGATGGGTTTGGGGCTAAAATAAAGGGCCGCCCGCAATTAGCGACCGGCCCCCATAATTGCGTATCGAATACCTTAGCCGAGGACAGTGTCCAAAACGCGGTTTAGGCGGGCGACGGTCCCATCAACATTATAAAGTTTGTCCAACCCAAACAAACCCAAACGGAATGTCATGAAGCCTTCAGGCTCATCACAGGCTAGGGGAACACCGGCAGCAATTTGCATGCCTTCTGCTGCGAACTTTGATCCGTTTTGGATGGATGGATCACCCGTGTAGCTAACAACAACACCAGGTGCACCAAATCCCTCGGCAGCCACGGATTGAATGCCTTTGGCTTTTAGAATGTCGCGTACACGGTTGCCCAATTCCCACTGCGCGTCACACAGTTTGTCAAATCCATATTCCTTGGTTTCCAACATTGTGTCACGGAACGCGCGCAATGCATCTGTTGGCATTGTCGCGTGATAGGCATGCCCCCCATTTTCATAGGTTTGCATGATGGAATACCATTTTTTCAAATCAATCGCAAAGCTGTCTGAATCCGTACTGTCCAACCGTTGAACGGCACGTTCGGACATCATCACCAATCCTGCAGAAGGTGAGGCAGACCATCCTTTTTGCGGGGCAGAAATCAAAACATCGACGCCTGTCGCCTTCATATCAACCCAAACACACCCAGATGCGATACAGTCCAAGACCATAATCGCCCCCACGTCATGCGCAGCACTTGCCAATGCCGTGACATACTCATCTGGCAGGATGACACCTGCTGACGTTTCCACATGCGGCGCGAAAACCACATCGGGGCGCAGTTCGTGAATACGCGCCACCACATCTTCGATTGCGGCAGGGCAGAACGGTTCTTGTGCGCCATTTCCAGTGCGACGTGCCTTCATCACCTCGACATCTGCGGCGATGGATGAGGTTTCAAAAATCTGGCTCCAACGATAGGAAAACCACCCATTCCGCACGACCAGCACTTTGGCGTCGCGGCCAAATTGACGGGCCACTGCCTCCATCCCATATGTTCCGCCACCGGGGATCAGGGCAGTTGCATCGGCGTTATACACCTCTTTCAACATGCCCGAAATGTCCGTCATAACCGACTGAAAGGATTTCGACATGTGGTTTAGGGAACGGTCCGTAAAGACCACTGAAAATTCTTCTAGCCCCTCAGGGTCGATATGTTCAAGCAGCGCCGCCATCGTGGCCTCCTATATGATCGTTAAATCGTCTTTGTCTGCACAATAGACATTAACCTGAATTCCCCCATGCGACAAATACTCCCTTCTCTAAATTGGACCGGGGCGTTTTTCCTCGCTTAGCAAAACATTCGCCTCTAAATCCCCCACACCCGGCAGGGTCATGATACGGCGGCGCAAGATCCGTTCAAAATCGGAAATATCGCGCGCAACAACCCTCAGTCGATAATCATATAGCCCCAACACATGTTCGATTTGCTGCACCTCTGGGATCGCCTTTACCGCGCGTTCAAAATCCTCAAGGCTGACGCGGCCCTTTGTGGCCAGTTTAATGCCCAAGAACACAGTGACCCCCAACCCGAGTTTTTCGCGATTTAAGTTTAGGGCCACACCTTTGATCACGCCCTCCTCCCTTAATCGTTTGATCCGCCGCCAAATCGCAGGTTGTGACATATCCAGATTTTTGGCCAATGCCGCAGCGCTTTGGTCTGCGTCCTGTTGTAACAAACGCAACAGTGCGCGATCTGTTTCATCCAAAATCATATCGGTACCCCCGCGTTGGTTTTGATCCGCGCAACATGCATCAATGCCTCAACCTCGGCGATGTGGGGCAATGTCAAAATACGATCACGGTAGACCTGTTGATAATCCGCCATATCCCGCGCCACCACAGACAGACGTACATCCACGCGCCCCAAGAACGTTTGAATTTCGATCACCTCTGGCACGTCCCGCGCCGCGTCAATAAAGGCGTCGAACGCGCGTGGTTGCGTTTTGTCCAATGTTACGCGCAAGGACACTTCAACCTCGTACCCAAGTGCGGCCCAATCGATGAGAACCGTTTTGCTGACAATGGTCCCATCGCTGCGCATCCGCGACAAACGCCGCGATGCAACCGATGGCGTTGTTGCCGCACGTTCCGCCAAATCAGAGAGCGGCATATCAGGTTCGGCCTGAAGATAGCGCAGAATGCGGCGATCAAGATCATCAAGCATGATTTTTTTCTTATCTTCCTAAATACTGAATGATAATTGCATAATTTAATATATTTATGCGAATTTAGAAAGCCTAATACCGAATATTTCCCTATGTTACAGCATCATCTAATATAAGAGGACAAAACATGCGTGTTTATTATGATCGCGATTGCGACGTAAACCTAATCAAAGATCTGAAAGTTGCCATTCTTGGCTATGGCTCACAAGGTCACGCACATGCGTTGAACCTACGTGATTCTGGCGCAAAGAATGTTGTTGTTGCCCTACGCGAAGGATCACCATCTGCGGCCAAAGCAGAAGGCGAAGGCCTAAAGGTTATGGGCATCGCAGAAGCGGCGGCATGGTGTGACGTGATCATGTTCACAATGCCCGACGAACTTCAGGCAGAAACATACAAAAAATACGTCCACGACAACCTACGTGATGGCGCAGCAATCGCATTTGCACACGGCCTAAACGTACACTTTGGTTTGATCGAACCAAAGCCAGGTGTTGACGTGATCATGATGGCGCCAAAAGGCCCAGGTCACACTGTGCGCGGCGAATACGTAAAAGGCGGCGGTGTGCCTTGTCTTGTTGCTGTGAACCAGGACGCAACAGGCCGCGCATTGGAAATCGGTCTATCCTATTGCTCAGCAATCGGTGGCGGTCGTTCAGGCATCATCGAAACAAACTTCCGCGAAGAATGTGAAACAGACCTATTCGGTGAACAGGCTGTTCTATGCGGTGGCTTGGTTGAATTGATCCGCATGGGCTTTGAAACATTGGTAGAAGCAGGTTACGCACCTGAGATGGCCTATTTCGAATGTCTGCACGAAGTGAAGCTGATCGTTGATTTGATCTACGAAGGCGGCATCGCGAACATGAACTACTCAATCTCGAACACTGCGGAATACGGTGAATATGTCACTGGTCCACGCATCCTTCCATACGACGAAACAAAAGCACGTATGAAAGCGGTTCTTGAGGACATTCAGCGTGGTAAATTCGTGCGTGACTTTATGGCAGAAAACCAAGTGGGCCAGCCATTCTTTAAGGCGACACGTCGTATCAACGATGAACACCAGATCGAACAAGTTGGTGAACAACTTCGTGCGATGATGCCTTGGATTTCAGCGGGCAAAATGGTCGACAAAGCGAAAAACTAAATTACGTATCGGGGGCCAACACGGCCCCCGAAACTTTTAAGAGCACTGATATATGCAACCTGACATCACCTGGCGAAATTGGTTAATGGTTGCAGCACTTGGGCTTATTTGGGGCTCAAGCTTTA
>CAXACF010000253.1:0-3653 GCA_963967125.1 uncultured Rhodobacterales bacterium
TCTTTATCAATGTTTGGATCAAATCCATCAGGCGCTGTGTGGCATCAGGCACGGATGTTTTTAACGCGGCACTTGCCATTTGACTGGCCCGCGCGGGATCGTTGAAAATCGACTCAAGCCGGGTGGTTAAATCCTCAACCTGAAAATCAGCTTCGCGGATCAATTCGGCGGCCCCCGCATTCACCAATCCCATGGCATTTGCGCTTTGCTCGTCCCGAATGGATATGGCCAAAGGCACAAGGAGAGAGGGGCGTCCAATCACCGAAATATCCGCAACAGTCGATGCGCCCGCGCGTGAAATGACCAATTGCGCCTCGCTCACCCGCGTCGGGATATCATCGAAAAATGGGCGCACATCTGCGGGGATGTTTTGTTCTGCGTAATAGGACTCGACCCGTTCTTGGTCTTCTGGGCGGGCCTGATGGGACACGCGGATATGGGACAGCATGGCCATGGGCAGACCAGCAATCGCAGGGGGCACCACGTCCGACAGGATACGCGCACCCTGTGATCCACCCAAAACGAGGATCGACATGGGGTAATCCCCAGGTGGGATATATCCCGCACCCGCGCGTTCGGCGATGGCTGCGCGCACGGGATTGCCCACATGATGGCCCGTAATCTTGTCCGACATTTCGGTGGGCCATGTGCCACAGGCCACCGCATTCACGGCAGGTGCAAACAATTGGTTCACGCGGCCCAACACACCGTTTTGTTCATGCACCATGCGCGGAATACGCAAAATCGTTGCCGCCGTTAGCGCAGGGATCGAAGGATATCCGCCAAAGCCGATCACAATAGTTGGGCGATCCAAAATCATCTGCGACAGTGCCATCAAACTGCCGCCTGCAATTTGAAAGGGAACCAATGCCTTGGCCACAAGGCCGCCACGCGCAAAGGTGCCTGATTTTAAAACTTTGACCTGAACCGCATCGGGAAAACCGCCCACATACCGTGCACCGCGTGGATCGGTTGTCAGTTTGACCCGCCAGCCTGCCTCTAACAATGCCTCGGCCAGGGCCTGCGCGGGGAACATATGTCCGCCTGTGCCACCTGCTGCTAAAATCGCCAAAGGCGCTTTGGTCATTATCGATATCCGTTAATTACATCTGCGATGTTCTTTTGCGGGCGTGCGCGCGTAAATGCAAGCAACATTCCAAGCGCAATCCCCCCCGCAATCAGCGAAGATCCGCCATAGCTGATAAAGGGCAATGTCATCCCCTTAGCCGGTAGCAGACGCACCGCAACTCCCATGTTGATCACCGCCTGAACACCAAAAGAACAGGCCAAGCCCGCGCCTGCCAGTCGGATGAACGTATCGCGTTCCCGCATCAGGCGGGACAGGGACACCAAAACAATGCTGGCATAAATTGCGATGATGATTGCCACCAAAACAAATCCATATTCCTCGGCCGCGACAGCAATGATGAAATCCGTATGCGCATCAGGCAGGGACCATTTCACCTGCCCCTCGCCCACACCAACGCCGAAAAACCCACCCTCTTGGATCGCGTTTGTGGCGTATCCCAACTGTGTACGCGGATCGACATCAGGGGAGAGAAACCCATCGATGCGGCGGGCAAAGTGTTCAGAATGTTGATAGGCGAGCGTCCCGCCAAAGACGACCAACCCCGCCATGCCCAGTAACAAAAGGATCGGCGCACCCGCCACGAAATACATCACACCCCAGGCAAACAACACCAAACAAGCCTGACCAAAATCGGGCTGCAGGGCCAGCATCACAGCAATGCACATCGCCAAGATAAACGAATACATCCGCCCAGGGGGACCATTGATTTCTTGTGCGGCGGCCAACATCCATGCGCTGACCACCACAAACCCAGGTTTCAAAAATTCAGAAGGCTGAAGCGAGGCAAAGCCCAGCGCATACCAACGCACCGCCCCTTTGCCAAAATCAGTGCCAAAGACGGGCAACAGCGCCACGGCAATAAGGGCCACGATAAACCCCAGCACCGCCAACCGACGCACCAACACAGGCGACATCATGGACGTGACAAACATCGCAAGTAACGCGATGCCTCCAAACACAGCCTGTCGCTGAACATAGTGGAATGGTGCAAATCCATTCTTCTCAGCCAGGGGAGGAGAGGCCGCAAGACCCAGCAAAATACCGATTGAGAACAACAACATAACGGACATCAATGTCCATTTATCAACGGTACGCCACCATTTTGGAAGAATGGGTTCCCCCTTTGATACGGGGACGGAACCATAGACCATCTCAGTCATGGGTTTTGCCTTTTACTGCCTCTGACATGTCCCGTTTTCGGGATCGTTGTCATATTGATACCGAATTTTGCCCCCACTGGCCAGATAAAATGCATCCCCCTTGCCAATTCGGTTGAAAACCGCCACGAGGGGGACATGCGATATGAAACGATCATAATTGGCGCGGGGGCGGCGGGCATGATGTGTGCGGCCCATGTGCGGGATGCGCTGGTCATTGACCATGCTAAAGCCGCGGGCGAAAAAATCCGCATTTCAGGCGGTGGGCGGTGTAATTTCACAAATATCTACGCCAGTGCTGAAAATTTCCTGTCCGAAAACACCCATTTCGCGAAATCCGCATTGGCGCGCTATACCCAATGGGATTTCATTGATTTGGTGCAGCGCTACGACATCCCCTATCACGAAAAAACCTTGGGTCAGTTGTTTTGCGATACCTCGGCCAAGGATATCATCGCCATGCTGCGCGATTTGATGCAATCGGCGGGGGCCGAGCTTTGGTTAAAAACCTCTGTCACATCAGTGCGCCATGACAACGGCACCTTTACCTTGGACATTATGAACGGGGATCGCGCCGAAACCCTGACGTGCAAAAATCTGGTTCTTGCCACGGGGGGCAAATCCATTCCGAAAATGGGGGCCACGGGCTTTGCCTATGACATTGCCGCGCAATTTGGGATGCGGGTCACGGAAACGCGCCCCGCACTTGTGCCGTTTACGTTTTCTGATGGACGGTTTGCGGACATTTCGGGCGTCTCGCTCCCCGTTCGGGCGCAGGCGGGTGCGGGTGTGTTTGATGAGGCGATGTTGTTCACGCACCGCGGCCTGTCGGGTCCAGCGATCCTACAAATCAGCAGCTATTGGGCCGAAGGGGCCGACATCACCCTAAACCTAACCCCCGATGGCACCACCATGACCGCCCTGCGCGATCAACGCCAAATCAGCGGTCGGCGCAATTTCAAAACCGAACTGGCCACCCACCTGCCCGCGCGGCTGGTCGATCATTTGGCGCGGGATTTGGATTTAACGGGCAATCTGGCCGATTGGTCCGATGCACGGCTGAGCGCCCTGTTTGATCACCTGCAAAACTGGTCCCTACGCCCCAGCGGGTCCGAGGGGTACCGCACGGCCGAGGTTACATTGGGCGGCATCGCAACCGAAGAAGTATCGTCAAAATCCATGATGTCCAAACGGGTTCAGGGATTGTACATCGTGGGTGAGGCGATGGATGTCACAGGCTGGCTGGGCGGATATAACTTCCAATGGGCCTGGAGCAGTGGCATGGCCGCCGCCCGTGATATTATGGCCGATTAACGAGTTACCAAACACACAATCTTGCCTAGCCAATCGTCAGATTGGCAGACGCCGACCGCCCCCATGGGCGGCGTCTTTGTCGCCACCCTCGG
>CAXACF010000254.1:0-3648 GCA_963967125.1 uncultured Rhodobacterales bacterium
AGTAATTTGATGATTCCATTTTGTTGTGGGTGTTGATATGCCAACAATATCTGTTTCTTGGAATGCATCGCTACCAAGCAAATTTGAGGGTACTTGTCCAGTAATGCAAACCAACGGGGTGGAATCTATTTGAGCATCAGCTATTCCTGTTATTAGATTTGTAGCTCCAGGCCCTGATGTAGCAATAGCGACTCCAACCTTTCCAGAAATTCTTGCATAACCTTGCGCTGCGTGAGTTGCACCTTGTTCGTGTCTGGTAAGTACATGGTATATTTCGCTTTGATATTTATAAAATTCATCGTAAACTGGCATCGGGCAAGGCTGCGGCGATAATCACCTCACGATATGGCACCGCCGTCATTGCCGCCAAAACAAAGGCCGCAACGCCCATCACAGGGGGCATAATTGATCCGCCCGAGGATGCGGCGGCCTCCATCCCTCCTGCGAAAACCTTAGAAAATCCGCGCTTGATCATCATTGGGATCGTCAACACCCCTGTGGACAATACGTTCACAACGGGTCCCCCCGAAATGGTGCCAAACATGGCCGAACTGACGATTGCCGCATGTGCAGGTCCACCTCGCAGGTTGCGCGTCCAACGGAAGGCAAGCTTTATCAGAACCTTTCCACCCGCAGATTTACCAAAGAGCGATCCCAAAATGATATAGGGGAACACCACATTCATAATCACATTCATAAAGCGCCCCAAGAGACCCGATGCATTGTTGACCAAGGCATCATGGACATTGGGAACACCATCTAGGAAAGTGCGCGGCTCCCCGCCAAGTTTTGTGACGAAATATTTGTTGATCCCGTCGGGACCATAAACATACCAAACCATCACAGTGGCGATTGTATAACTGGCAATAAGGATCGACACCAAAACCAAAGGTAGGCCCCAGACCTTGATGTTATAGCCTAGGAAAATCACTATCGCGATGCCGACAATGGCCACCAACCACACGCCCGTGGTTTGAACGCATTTGGGGTCTTCGACAGTATCGGGAATGGGCAGCCCCATGGTTTCTGCAAACTCAACCTCGGCCTTTAGGGTTTCGGCCATGATACGGGCGCGTTCCCCCGTCACCGCATCAATCAAACACACGCTGTCGATTTCAATGAGATAGGTCAAAGAAATGGCAAAGGCCGCAAGAACCAAAGCCCCATCCATAAAGGCACCAAATGCGGCACGGCTTGTTCCCCGCCATGTGCGCCACATGGAATGTTTCAGCGCAACCACGACCATCATCAAAAAGAAGACAATGGGATAAAACCATTCGGTCGAAAACGACCGTGTTTTCAAATCATCGACACCCGTGATCCCGCGCCACAACGCGTCCCAACCTGGGATTAAGGGCGTGCTATTGATCAAGCCGATGAAAATGAAAATCAATGCAAGGACATAAACTGCACGGTTTGGAAAAACCGACGCACGGGGTTCGACCGTTTCTGTATCAGACATGGTTTACCTGTATGTTCGCTGAGCGCCTTCAGACGAAAAACGGGCACCGAATGGATGCCCGTTTCTAGATTTAGATATTAGTCTGCTGCAACCGCGCAGTCATCCAATTGATATCCCGCCTCGCGCCATGCGCGTGCCGCGGCAACATGGTATTGGATTGGGTTTGCACCACACATCCCAAGCATTGGGTTGTCAAAGTTCACGGTATTCCCGAATGGCGCCTTGGCCTTTAGATCATCCATCGTGTCGATATAAGCAGACACCAGATCATACACCAATTGATCGTCCATATCCTTGTGCACAACGTTGCCGCCAATGGTGGCAAAGGCGCGGAATGTGTCATCCTCGGAAATAAATGTCCAATCTTCACCCATGGTTTCACGCAGGTCGTTGATATCCATTGTGAATGGCGCACTACCAGGTGCGGCCATATATTTCTGCATGGCGTCGCTTTCGTAAATGTCCTTGGGCATGGACCACCCTGTCATTTTACCTGCGGCTGTCGCAGAGGTCAGACGGCTGCCGGGGAATAGTTCGGGCAGAACAATCGCATCTGGTTCACCACTTGCAATCAATGTCCCTGCCTGACCCCAGTTTGTTTGAATACCTGTGTATCCTTCACCATCTTTCAAACCTGTTACGATTTGGATCATGCTGCGCGCATTGGTCAACGCACCACCACGAGGGGGGCCATTATAAATCGTGCGCCCTTCAATATCATCCCATCCATTGATGTTTTTTGAATCATAGGCGAATAGAAAGAAGATACCCAATGTGAACGGGTTGATTGCGCGCAGATTCCCAGCCAGTTCCGCACCCTTTTCCTTACCCAGTGACCCATATGGTCCAACGCCACGGCTCATCAAAAATGGTAGGATATGGGGTGAACCCGCGATATCGGTTTTACCCTCAGCCACGTTTTGGATTGAATTGGTTAGGGTTTGACCATCTGCCAACTGAATGTTTGCAATCCCACGTGTTCCTGCAATTTCAGTTAAGTGCGCAGGCGATAGATACACCGCACCTCCAGGACTTGCTGTTTCTGCAGTTAGGTTAATGTCTGCAAATGATGCTGTGGCAATGGTCGCAATGCCCAGTGATGCCACAAATTTCGTTAGACGTTTCATAGATACCTCCCAGATCATAAACGTATGTAAAACCAAGTGTTCGTTTATCGTTTTATTCTTGGTTGACACCTCAACTATGCGTATCTGATTTTATAAAACAAGAAAAATTCAGTTTGAGAAAACGGATTTATATTTTCTTGGCTAAAACGGTGATGTGTGATCATGCAGTATGACCCTAGATTGAATAGTCGAATTGGACAGATCGTTCGCTGTCATCCCGTCCCGATAATTTCGAACAAAACCCATGATGCGGAACAACTTAGTGAGCTTGGGAAAATCCACTATCTAACATCAACGGACCCAGCGTTTTACGTGTACCAGAGTGGGTCACCGATCGGTTGGGCAAGTATTACCTGTACTTTTCCCATCACAAAGGCACATCCATTCGACTGGCCTATGCTGATCACATGGCGGGGCCTTGGTTTATTCACAAAAAGCCCGTTTTGACATTGGAAAAAAGTCTGTTTGTGACAGAGGATTTAGATCCAACATCCCGCAGCGATTGGGTAAATGGGACAGATTATCTGTATGCCCATGTCGCATCCCCCGATGTACATGTGGACCATCATGCAAAACAGATTTTGATGTTCTTTCACGGACTTTTGCCCAACGGCGATCAACAAACACGCCTAGCAGTTTCGGAAAATGGGCGATCATTTTCGGCGAAACCGCCCCTGCTTGGGCCATCATACCTGCGTGCGTTTCAGTGGCGTGGGCGTTGGTACACGACCCATTTATGGGGTGACATGGGAATGCTTGAAACCTTATCCAACACCCCAAAGATATTCTCGCATGGAACTCTACCTCTTCAAATAACACGTGCACCGCATTCAAAAATTCGGCACGGACATATTTGTCAGGTTGGTGAGCAAATACACTTTGTGTTTTCGCGGGTGGGTGACACACCAGAATGCATTTTACATTGTCGAATAGAATTGTCTGATGACCCGCGATATTGGAGATTTGGCCCCGTCACCAAACTTTTAGGACCAAACGAAGCATGGAAAGGATTTGGAAGAAACCCTGTAAAATCAGCAGAAGGTAGCGCGCGGGGTGGCT
>CAXACF010000255.1:0-3642 GCA_963967125.1 uncultured Rhodobacterales bacterium
ATTGCGCCTGACCCAAATTCCCTGCGGTGACCTCTAGGTCCGTCCAGATGCCATAGTGTAAATTTTCAGCACCCGTAAGCCATTTGATGAAGCTAAGCCCAATATCAAGCCCGACTGCCTGTGAATTCATCTTTTTTGACATGCCTGCCCCGCCCTATCTTTCACAGGCTTATGTTTGATGGAACATGGCACATATGACAAACTCTTTTTGGCGGTTATGTGTGTTTAATCGAGCTGTAAGACGCGTAACCTCTTGTTTTAGTGCGATTGATCTTATGTCAGGCAATCGCCTGCCACACCATCCCTGATATGATTGCCCCTGTAACGGCCAAGCCCAAATAGGCGGCGAAAACACGTGGTTTCACCAGGGCCCATACGGCAAGCGCGGCTGGAATACAGCTGACCCCGCCTGCGATCATGAAACTTAGGGCTGCGCCGGTGCTCATGCCTTGAGTCATTAATGCGTCAACCAATGGAACAGCGGCATAGCCATTCAAATAGGCGGGCGCACCGATGAACGAGGCCAGGATGATGGTTCCAATGCCTTCTCCGCCCAATGCCTGTGCCACCCATTCGGCAGGGATATAGCGGATCATCAACGCCTCAATCGTGTAGGCCAATAGCAACCATTTGGTCAGGAAAACCGCGTTTTCGACGGCCGTATCGCGAAAGGCCAGTTTGCGTTCACTATCCTGCCAAAACGCCCAAACGGGTTTGCCCTGAAACGGGGCCTTAACGCCGCAGCATCCGCCAACCTTGGGCTTTTCACGCAATGGATCAACAAAGACAGGATTGTTTGACAGCGCCATCGTGACAAATCCGCCAAAGAGGCCCAGACCAACCGCCGCAACGGTTTTGGCGATTGCAAAATCAAATCCCAATGTTCCGCTGGTGATGGCGAACATCGCAGGATCCATCAACGGGGAGGATAGCCAAAACGCCATCACCGCGCCAAGGGGGGCACCAACGGCCAAGAGTGCCGCAATAAACGGGATCACCTCGCATGAACAAAAGGGGGATAATCCACCCAACATTGCGGCCAATACGATCATGCGGGTTTGCGCCCCCTCAAACGCACGGGCCAACAATGTTTCCGCGCCCGTCGCCTTGAGGTAGGCAACCGCAAGCACCGCAAAGATGATAAATGGCGCGGTAGAGGTCATTGCAGTTGCTGTGAACCCCAAGGTTGCCCCAAATTCAGCCGGCAGGAACAGCGCGACGCAGACATAAATCACAATGATTGCTGCGAATGCGCCGTCAATTTTCGGGAATTGGCGTGTCGATTGGCTTAGGTCAGTCATGGCATTCATGCTCGCATGTTGGATCACAATCAGCGCAGCATTCTGTCATCAAAAATTGTGAAAGTGTTTCGATTTGATCATAAGCGACCGCCGCACAAATAATGGATCGCCCTTGCTTTGTCTGCGTAACCAAACCCGCCTGATTCAGGATTTTGACATGATGGGTCAGGGTTGATCCCGTGACACCACAGCGATCACCCAAGATGCCAATTGGCAATCCGTTCGGTCCTGCACGCACCAAAGTGCGCAGAACGTGCAAACGTTGTTCTGAACCAAGTGCCGCAAATGTGGATGCGGCAACCTCGAGTGTGAGTGTGGTGTCGTTAAATATTTTCATATTTCTAAAATTATCGAAATATAGGCCTGCGTCAACAATTGTTTTGCATGTTATGGGCAACGATCTATCCTTGGGGGTATGTCCAATTCCGTCTTTGATGAATTATCAAACTGCCGTCTGTGCGCCGAACGATTTGCTGCCACGAAAACACAACATGAACCGCGCCCTGTTTTTCGCGGTGACCCATCCGCGCGTATTTTGATCGCAGGGCAGGCACCTGGGGCGCGCGTGCATCAAAGTGGACTGCCGTTCACGGACCCATCGGGTGATCGTTTACGGGACTGGATGGATGTAGCAGAGGCCGAATTTTACGACCCTGCTTGCATTGCAATTTTACCGATGGCGTTTTGTTTTCCAGGATACAACGAGAAAGGCGCTGATTTACCGCCTCCGCCCATCTGTGCCCGTACATGGCGCACGCGCGTTATGGCAGCATTTCCCAATATTCGCTTGACGCTGGTGATCGGGCAATATGCACAGAAATGGCATTTGCCACAGTTTAGCAATGTCACTGATACGGTTCGGGGGTGGAAAGCCCACGGATCGGACGTTTTTCCCTTGCCTCACCCATCGTGGCGCAATACCGCATGGTTAAAGAAAAATCCGTGGTTTGAAGCTGATTTGTTGCCCGAACTGCGCCGCCGTATCCAAGAGGAGCTGAGATGAGTGAAACAGTGATTGATCGCGCATTTGCTGCAATGCAAGCCGCGCCCGAGGATGAGGCCGCGCATCTGGCGTTTTATGAACGTGTCGCGGACGCAGAACTGTATCTGTTATTGGAAAAAGAGGCGGCCGCAGATGTCATTGAACCTAAGGTAATTGAGGGTGGTGGCGAAAATCTGGTTCTTGCCTTTGATACGGCGGACCGTCTGGCAAACTTCGCAGGCGATGTTGCACCCTATGTCGCGCTATCGGGTCGGGTGTTGGTATCCATGTTGGTTATGGAAAAAATGGGTATGGGTCTGAACCTGGGCGTTGAGAGTTCTGAGACGCTGATCCCAAGCGATGCCATTGAGTGGTTAAGCGATGCGCTGGGGGAAACCCCCGATGAGTTTGAGGCACGCCCAGCAGAGTTTCTGCCACCTGCGGGCATTCCTGAACAGGTGTTAAAGGCACTGGATACAAAATTGGTTGCGGCCACGGGTTTGGTTGAACAGGTCTGGCTGTGTCAGGTTGTTTATGATGATGATAGCCGTGGACATTTATTGGCGTTTATCAACGCAGAACCAAACGCCGAACGTGCATTGGCCAAATCTACGCATGAGGCGATTGCATTTTCTGGCGTCGATGCGGCCAGTTTGGATGTAGCGTTTTTTGACGCGGATGAACCTGCAGCAGGCGCCATTGCCAAGGTTGGGTTGCGGTTTGAATTGCCAGAGGTTGTCCAAGAAAAAATCCCCGGCTCTGCGCCGGGGATGGATCCGAATTCGCCTCCAAAGCTTAAGTAAATTAGACCTTGGTGCGTTCGCCTGTTGGATCATACATCGGTTTTAGCGATGCGGTGGCATTTACCAAGGTGCCTGCTACGTCGATTTGATAGGATGAGGCCAAAACATCAGCGGCACTTTCACCTGCGCATGGGACATAGCCCATGCCAACTGCGCCGCCCAAATGATGGCCATAGGACCCCGAGCTGAGATATCCAACAATTTTCCCATCCCGCAGGATCGGTTCGTTATGGTACAGCAGTGGTTCTGGGTCACTTAATAGGAACTGCACCATACGACTGTCTGGGCCATTTTCCTTGGTCCGCAAAACCGCATCACGGCCTATGAACGCCTCTTTCTTGGTTGAAACGGCGAACCCCAGACCGGCTGCGATCACGTTATCTTCGGTTGTGATATCGTGCCCAAAGTGGCGGAAGGCCTTTTCAATACGGCAGCTGTCCATCATATGCATACCGCAGAGTTTTAGGCCATGATCCTGACCCGCGTTCCATAGAGTTTCAAAGATATGCCCCGCCTGATCCGCACCAACATAAATTTCCCAACCCAATTCACCAAC
>CAXACF010000256.1:0-3633 GCA_963967125.1 uncultured Rhodobacterales bacterium
ATCTACGCCGTCGTTCAGACCCAGTTTTAGACCCGCACCCGCACCCCGCCCCGGTTCGAACGCATCCAATTCATCGGGCCGCCCCGTTGCGATGTTACAAAATGTACAGCCGCGGGTACAAATTTCGCCCATGATCATCATGGTTGCGTGCCCCTGTGACCAACATTCACCAACGTTTGGGCATCCTGCCTCTTCACAGACGGTGACCAGATTATTGGCCCGCATGATATCACGCGTTTGTTTATACCCCTCGCTGACGGGCGCTTTTACGCGGATCCAGCTGGGTTTTTTGGGTTGTTCATTATCGGGGCGATGCGCTTTTTCTGGATGACGCTCTGCTGGGATTTTTAGATCACGCACAATGTTTATCCTAACCTATTTTGGCCTGTGTAACACAAATTTTTGGATCTGTAAGGCATCTGATGAAATACCCGCTATGCAAAATCTTAAAAGCTGGCGCGCGCGCGCGTAACCGCCGCCTGCCCCGCATCAGAGAGAACGCGGCACAAATCCGCGCCCCAATCCCCGTCCAGCGATGTTTCGCGCCGCAACAGGCCAATTTGACGTTTGGGTTCAACACCTGTGAAACGACGCAACTGAACCGCATCGCGCCCAGACACCTCATACGGGGCCGCGATTTCGGGCATTAGGGTCAGGCCAAAACCCGCCCCCACCAATTGGGTTAAGGTTGCCATTGAGGCCGCACCCAGATTGATTTGCCCATGGTTTTTGTCACGTCCACAGACCTCAAGCGCTTGATCGGTTAAACAATGCCCGTCCTCTAACAGGATCATTTGTTCATCCCCCAATTGATGGGGTAAAACCTGTTCTGGGACATCCATCAGGCGGCGCTGTGATCCGGCCAGCAAAAAATGATCGTCAAAAAGGGGATCAAAATGAAACCCAGCCAACGGAATGGGCAAGGCAACAACAGCCGCATCAATCGCCCCACTGCGCAACTGTGCGATCAACGTTTCGGTTTTCCCTTCGTGAATTTGAAGCTCTAAGTTCAGATCAGAGGCGCGCAGTGCGGCGATCACATCGGTCACCACATAGGGCGCAATGGTCGGGATCAACCCCAAGGCCAATTGCCCCGTAACCCCGCCGCGCCAACGCGCGGCCTCTTCCAAGGCGCGCACGTCGTTTTGAATGGCATAGCAATGATCAAGGATCATGCGGCCAAAAGGGGTTGGAACGACATCGCGGCTTTGTCGTTCCACCAATTGTGCGCCCAGCCGATCCTCTAATTCTTTGATCTGAACAGATAAGGCAGGCTGGGAAATATTCATCATTGCCGCGGCGCGACCAAAGTTGCGCTCGCCTACAAGGGCAATAAAATATTCAACTTGTTTTAGGGTGATATTCATAACCCTAAATTATCACCCTTCAAGACCTTTACAACCCCTTAGCCAATCGTGCCGCCGCCCGCACCGTGCAATTTGTCATAATATCGTTTCAGTCGTTGTAGCGCGATGCGCAGCACGATTTTTCCCGAACGTGCCGACCAACCCATGATTTGTTCCGTTTTTTCCAAGCCCTGTTCAAAACAGCAACAGCGTACGGCAACTTCGGCCAATCCCGGCCCCAAATCATCCAGCGTCACACGAAACTGTTCCAATGCACGTTGTTCTGCGGGTGTTTCGGGCAAATCATAATCGCGCCGCTGACACAGTAGATCATCAAGATAGGTTTCGATCTGCTCTTCGCATCCTGTTAACCTAAATTCCTCATGCAGGCGCAGCCCTGCCTTGATCAAATCGCGCTCTAAAAATGGGCGCCCCTCATGATCTTTGCGGCGGGCCAGATTTTCCATCGGCGAATCGACCAATCGCACAGGTGAAGCGGCCTCGACAGGGAGTGATCCATGGCCCTCATCACTCAGCACATATTTTGTGATGCGCCCGTGCGTTATGGGGCGCACAGTGGATTGCAACACCATCATATGGACCGCAGCGTCGGAAATAACTGTGGCTTGTTTGAAATCGCCCTCTCCTGTTGGATGCAGAACCACAGCCCGTTTCATACCCTTGGATACCACCAACACCGCGCCCGTGGTGCGCAGTGATTTTTTCGCCCGCGCGATTTCGGCCCCAACGGAGTGTCCCATATCCATTGGCGCGGCCTCTGCAGCGCGGATTAACGCCTGAATTTTTGGATCCTCAGCGTTGTTTTCAATTTTGCGCACATGGCGCATCACGGTTGAGGCGTGCACCCCAGTCGCCCGCGCGATTTCGCGCATCGGTTTGCCGTGAACCTTATTCCATACATATTGCGCGGCGGCTTCTTGAAGCCCCTGATCCGCAGCCAATTGCACATTTGATCGTGCTTTCGTCATTGTCATTGTCCCCAAATTACGCCTTTCGGCGGCCTTGATACCGATCACCAGACTGTTGATTGTTTACAGTTTGGTTAAAAATTTAGTGATCGGGGACAGATTGTTTCTAATTTGTGAACAATCTCTTACCTGCTGGCACGTTGCACCGAAGCTTTGGTAAAAAGATCACCACAGCCTTGTGATCCTAAGACATGAGGACACAACATGACACTTTCTGCTATCAATCGCCTTCAGCGGCTTAATCGCCCCAAAATTTTGGTTCAGGCTGCGCGCCATGGGGTCACGACCTATGAACGCAAACCCCATTTGCTGCATCTGTTCGGCTGGCAAAAACCCAAAAGCCTGTCGGCATTATTAGATACGTTGTTTGAAAAAGAGGCTGAATTAAACAAAATGCGGCGCCTGAACGACGCCGCATATCAAATCCAGGATCATATCGCCATATTGACCGCGCTGATTGCCGAAGCAACCCAAGCAACCACGCGGCTGCATCAAATGGTGGCCTAGGTAAAGCTATCAGGCATAGAGGCCTTTTTCTGCGCCACATAGGCGTGCAAGGCCTCATTCACCGCTGGATCCATGGCGGGTTTTTGATAAGTCTCCAACATGGTTTTTACGCGTGCTGCGGCCAAGGTATAGGTGTCGCGCGCACCCTCTTCATGCCAGGTTTCAAAGGGTTTGTAATCCAACACACCAGTGCGCCAAAACGCCTCTTTAAAGTTTGCTTGGGTGTGCGCACAGCCCAAATAGTGGCCACCAGGGCCAACCTCACGAATGGCGTCCATCGCTTGGGCGTTTTCATCCACCGAAACGCCTTTGGCCAAGTGGTGCAAAATCCCCAACTGATCCGCGTCCATCACGAATTTTTCGAATGAGGACACAAGCCCCCCTTCCAACCAACCACAAGAATGCAACATAAAGTTCACGCCCCCCATCAGGGCCGCATTCAATGTGTTTGATGTTTCATAGGCCGCCTGCGCATCAGGCAGTTTTGAGCCACAAAGCCCCCCACCTGAACGATAAGGCAATCCCAAGCGGCGTGCCAATTGACCCGCACCGTAAAGGATATGGCTTGCCTCTGGTGTGCCAAATGTCGGTGCGCCAGAGTTCATGTCAATTGATGTCACAAAGGTCCCAAAGATCACAGGAGCACCTGGGCGGATCAACTGGTTATAGGACACGCCTGCCAACACCTCGGCCAAAACTTGGGTTAATGTGCCCGCAACCGACACAGGCGCCATCGCGCCACCAACGATGAACGGGGATACGATACAGGCCTGATTTTTTACAGCAAACAC
>CAXACF010000257.1:0-3629 GCA_963967125.1 uncultured Rhodobacterales bacterium
ATATGGGTACAGATACGGTCAAGGAAGAAACGGTCGTGTGAAATGACCACCGCGCAGCCTGCGAAATCCATCAAGGCGTCCTCTAGGGCGCGCAATGTTTCCACGTCCAAATCGTTGGTCGGTTCGTCCAATAACAAAACGTTGCCGCCCGATTTCAACAGTCGTGCCATATGCACACGGTTGCGTTCACCGCCCGACAGTAGGTTTACGGTTTTCTGTTGATCCCCGCCCTTAAAGTTAAAGGCAGAGCAATAGGCGCGGCTATTCATTTGGGCATCACCCAGTTGAATAATTTCCGCACCACCTGAAATCGCCTCCCAGACGGTGTCTTTGTCCAATAGGTCATCACGCGACTGATCCACATAGGATAGTGAAACAGTGTCACCATAGGTGACGGCACCCGCATCAGGACTTTCCTGACCTGTTAGCATTTTGAACAGGGTGGATTTACCCGCGCCGTTTGGCCCGATCACACCCACAATGCCACCCGGCGGTAGGCTGAACGACAGATTTTCGATCAATAATTTGTCACCCATCGCCTTTTGCAGGCCTTCAACCTCGATCACCTTGCTGCCAAGACGGGGGCCATTGGGAATAACGATTTGGGCGCGTGTGATTTTTTCACGCTCTGACTGGCTTGCCAATTCCTCATAGGCGTTGATCCGCGCCTTTTGTTTGGCCTGACGGGCCTTGGCGCCCTGACGGATCCAGTCCAATTCGCGTTCCAATGTTTTCTGGCGGCTTTTGTCTTCGCGCGCCTCTTGTTCCAAACGCTTGGCCTTTTGTTCCAGCCAGCTGGAATAGTTGCCCTCATACGGGATGCCGCGACCGCGGTCCAATTCCAAAATCCACCCAGTGATATCATCCAGGAAATAACGGTCGTGGGTGACGATTAAGATTGTACCCTTGTAATCAATCAGGTGCTGCTGCAGCCATGCAATTGTTTCCGCGTCCAAGTGGTTGGTTGGTTCGTCAAGCAGCAACATATCAGGCGCTTCAAGCAGCAATTTGCAAAGCGCAACGCGGCGGCGTTCACCACCAGATAGGTTGGCAGGCATCGCATCATCGGGTGGGCAGCGCAGTGCCTCCATCGACACGTCAATCTGGCTGTCCAAATCCCACAGGTTTTCTGCGTCGATCTGGTCCTGCAGTTGGGCCATTTCATCGGCGGTTTCATCAGAATAGTTCATCGCCAATTCATTATAACGATCAAGGATCGCCTTTTTCTCGGCAACGCCCAGCATGACGTTTTCGCGCACTGTCATGTTTTCTTCTAGGTGGGGTTCCTGCGGAAGATAGCCAACTTTGGCACCTTCGGCGGACCATGCTTCGCCTGTGTAATCTTTATCCAGACCCGCCATGATTTTCATCAGGGTCGATTTACCCGCGCCGTTTACACCGACGACACCGATTTTCACACCGGGCAGGAAGGACAAGTGAATGTTTTCAAAACATTTTTTGCCACCCGGATAGGTTTTTGACACACCTTGCATGTGATAGACGTATTGATAGGCTGCCATCGGATGCTCCTGATTTGACTGCGTTTTGGTCTAAATAGCGTTATCTTTGGGGGCAGGCAATCATCTATGGGGTTGTTTGCAAGGATCGGGATGAGATATGTCGCCAAGAGCGATGGATAAGCGTGAGTAACGGACGTGAGCGGTTTGATGCGTGATCAGGTAATTGGGTTGTTTGGGGGGTCCTTTGACCCCGCACATGCAGGCCATGTTGCGCTGACCATACATGCCTTGCGCAGGTTTGGGTTGGATCAGGTGTGGTGGTTGGTGACCCCTGGCAACCCGTTGAAATCGCATGGCCCCGCACCCATGGCCGAACGCATGGCGCAGGCGCGCGCTTTGATGCAGCATCCGCGGGTCCGCGTGAGCGATATCGAGGCACAGTTGGGCACCACCTATACGGCACAAACCATCGCCGCCCTGCAGGATCGGTTTGTGCACACACGGTTTGTGTGGCTGATGGGGGCAGATAATTTGGCGCAATTTGATCAGTGGAAAGATTGGCGTCGGATTATAGAAACAACCCCGATTGGGATCATCGCGCGCCCTGATGCGCGGCTATCGCCGCTATCGTCCCGCGCGGCGCGGATTTATCGGGGGGCGCGCGTGCCTGTCAAACAATCGCGTGTGTTGGGACATCTGGCAGGCCCTGCGTGGTGTTATGTGAATATGCCGCTTATGCCCATTTCTTCCACTGCGCTTCGATCTGGGGCTTGATCTTTCATTCGCATTTTCGCAGGCTATGCATGAATTTTTGTGGGTGGGTTTCTTTGGTGCGGTTCATTTCGTGGACAGTTGGGGTTTTCTTGGTCGTGGGCAGTGCGCTGCAAGCGGCCGATACATCCCCACGCCCTGTTTTGCGCCCTGGGTCCGTTCCGCCACCTGGATATGAAGACCTGATCAAAAACCTCTACCTGACGGGTGAGGCGGGATTTGCGGCCATCGACATCGAAACGGGTCAGGTTCTGGAACAACATAACGGGACCAAGGGGTTCGCACCCGCCAGCGTGACCAAGGCGATTACCGCGCTTTATGCATTGGATACCTTGGGCTCTGATTTTCGGTTTGAAACAACATTGCGGGCTACGGGGACCATTCAGAACGGTGTTTTGAATGGGGATTTGATCCTAGTGGGGCGCGGTGATCCGCATTTGGACACGGATGATTTGGCAAATCTGGCCGCAAAGCTCACCGAAAATGGGATCACCCAAATCACGGGTCAGTTCCTGTTTGATGGAACAGCACTGCCCACATTCAATCATATCGTCGCGGCGCAACCTGTGCATGTTGGATATAACCCCGCGATTTCAGGTTTGAACCTGAATTTCAACCGCTTCTATTTCGAATGGAAAAAACAGGGTGCAATTTACGCCATAATGCTGGATGCGCGGGGACGTCACATCAACCCCAAATCCACGCGTGCGACCCTAACGATTCAGGATCAACAGGACCAAGTTTTCACCTATTCCCGCAGTGGCAACCAAGAAGAATGGAGCGTGCTGCGCGGCGCCTTGGGGAAAGAGGGGGGCAGATGGCTGCCCACCCGCAAACCCGCGCTTTACACGGCCGAGGTGTTTCGTGAATTGGCGCGGATGAAGGGGATTGATCTGCCCGCACCCGTTCGGGCCCGCACCCCCGCCGCGGGTCCTGTGATTGGGGTGCACCACAGCGATCCATTGTCCGTCATCGTAAAATCCATGCTGCGATTTTCAACCAATCTATCGGCCGAGGTTTTGGGCCTGATGGCCTCGGGTGAACGCGGATCATTGTCGGCCTCGGCTGCCAAAATGAACACATGGGCACAGGCACGATTGGGTTTGGTCAATGCCACGTTTAAGGATCACTCCGGCCTCAGCGATCAGACACGTATTTCACCGGTGTCCTTTGCTCGCGCTATGGCGAGGGCAGAGCAAACATTTCCAAAATTTGCACCCTTGCTGAAACGCATCAAATCACGCCAATGTAACGGGAACTTGGACAAAACAGGACGTGCGCAGATCACTGCAAAAACAGGGACATTGAATTTCGTAAGCGCCCTGGGCGGGTATCAGATAACTGAAGGGCGCAAAATTGCCTTTGCCATATTTGTTCAGGATTTTGGAAAACGTGCCA
>CAXACF010000258.1:0-3619 GCA_963967125.1 uncultured Rhodobacterales bacterium
AAGCTCGCGACGCGGACAGGCCCGAGGTTGCAAGAACAACCTCAACATTATACTCGGCCATTAATCTGTGAAGCAGATGCATAAACGCTCCATAGAAAAACGGATCACCCTCGCGCAGCACGACGATATCGTGTCCTGCGACCAAATGGGTGCGCAACGTTGCACAGCTGTCTTCGTAAAACTGGCTTAGGACTTCATTATAGCGCGGATCATCTAGGGGAATTTCCGTTGTGACGGGATATTCCATCGGAATTTCCAACGCATCCGCGGGGATCAATGGATCGGCCAATCGCCGCGCCTGACCCTTTTTACCAGCTTTGCGGAAATAGGCGATGATTTTGGCATTGCGCACCAAACGGTCCGCACGCACGGACAGCAGATCAATATCCCCTGACCCTAAACCTACGCCATATACGGTGCCGATACTCATTCCATGCGGCTCGCGATTGCATTGATCGCCGCGACCGTAATCGCGCTTCCGCCCAAACGGCCTTTGACGATGCAGGATGGAACGGGCAGTGCCTCCCACAATGCATCCTTGCTTTCCATCGCACCGACAAATCCAACAGGGCACCCAATGATCGCGGCAGGACGCGGGCAATCAGGATCCTCTAGCATGTTAAGTAGGTGAAAGAGCGCCGTAGGCGCGTTTCCAATCGCCACAACGGCTCCTTCTAATCGAGGACGCCACAATTCCAATGCCGCGGCAGAGCGCGTGTTGTTCATTTCCGCGGCCAATTCAGGCGTCTTTGGATCCCAAAGCGTGCAGATCACATCATTATCCGCAGGAAGGCGTTTACGCGTGACACCTTCGGACACCATACGTGCGTCACAGAAAATTGGCGCACCGTTGTTCAGCGCATCACGTGCGGCCACCACAAATCCGGGCGAAAAATGAATATAGGGTGCTAAATCAACCATACCCGCCGCATGGATCATGCGCACAGCCACTTGTTCCTCATCCGCATCAAATCGCGCCAGATCGGATTCCGCGCGAATGATTGAAAAGCTTTCTTTATAGATTGCTGCGCCATCTTTTTCATAGGTGTGTGGCATTGATTTCCCTTATTTTTTGAACAAGTTGGCCTTCATCTAACCCCGAAAAATCGGGTTGATCCCATGTACAGCCATTGATGATCAGGTCAAGCCCATTTGCCCCATGAACAACCGTCACGGGTGTTTTCGTGCGCTTTGCGCAGCCTTTGGGGCATCCTGACACGTGAATGTCGCTGTCTGTTTGGGGCGCAAGGCGTGCGGCCAAGGCATGCGTTTCACCCATGGCCTGCGGACAGCGCGGGGCACCTGTACAGGCTTGCGCCCGCAAAACTGGTGCAGTTAAATCCGTGATGAACCCCTGAATGTCCTGTGCCTCTGCGGCACCTGCAACGCTGAATTGGCGCCATGGTGTCAGGCGAATGTCATCTGACCCGGCAATTTTTGCAAAGGACAACAGCGTAGCGGATGTCATCTGACCAAATGGAACGGCATATATTGCGCCATTGGATGTGCGTGTTTCGGCGGGCAATGGATCGACACACCACTTGGCCGGAAATTGGGCCACCTTTAATACCTGTGACATGCGCCGATGATCGGTATCCGCGTATTGCGCGAACCAGGTGGCCAATTTTTCGACATGGCCCACAGCATCTGAGAGGGGCAAACAAACACCGCCGTGACATCCATCGGCCCACACAACAACCTGATCCCCCAATGCACACAGGCGAATATCACCCGATGCCTGCATCAACATTTGACCGCCCTGCTCCAACACCATTCCAAATTTGGCAGACAGATTGGGCAATTTTGCACGGCGCAAATGGTCGTAAAGGTTGCGAATATCCGCATCGCAATTTGGCGCGACAAGGATTTGGGGCGCAGCATCCATGACAGGATCCATATCCACCAACCCTGCCTGAACCAAGGCATCAATCAAGGCTGGGTGATCCGCCATCGACACACCGCGCAATTGCAGATTTGCGCGATTGGTCAATTCGATAATGCCGTTCCCAAACCGATCCGCCAGTTGCGCAATTTTTTCTAACTGCGCGCGCGTCACCCGCCCAAAGGCGGGTTTGATGCGCACGATATATCCGTCGCCAGACTCCATCGGGCGCAATGAACTGGGGCACCACCCTTTGGGTTCAGGACGGCGTGTCATGCGTGCGACTGGCGCAGCTGCGCCAGCTCTGATGAAATGGAATTGCGACGCGTGATCCACAAACCCGCCTCGGCCAGTGCATGAAACCGTTCAATCATCGCGTCCAATGCCTGTGGGTTATGTTCGCGCAGGAAATCAACCACATCGTCGCGCCCAAGCGTTTCTTGGAAATAGCGATCAAAATGATGCGCCTCGACCAGTTTTGCCAAATTGGCAAAGGCCCCCATGTGATCCAATGTTGCGGCCATTTCTGCGCCACCACGGAAACCATGCCGCATCATGCCATTGATCCAATCGGGGTTGGCGGCCCGCGCCATCACCGTTTTGGCAATTTCCTCTTTCAATGTGCGCGCTTTGGGGGCAGATGGGTTTGTTGTGTCCAGATGATATAATGTGGCCTGCTGTCCAAATTGCGCCTTGGCTGCAGCAAAGCCTGCTTCGTGTGCGGCGTAATCTGCGGCCATCAAGACATCACTTTCGCTCAAGTCTTGAAGATGGACAAATGTATCCGCGGCCTTCACACGCTCGGCAATCTGCGCGGGCGCATGATCCATATTGTCCCCATCAATCGACCAAGATGATTGGGCCAGCCATGCGGTGCCCGCATCCGCAACACCCGCATCAGAATAATCATCCAGTGCCCCTTGCATCGCGACACCATATTCCCCCGGTGATGCGCGAACTGACCGGGGCGCTGGTCGAAATCTGGGGTCGGCTGGAATTGCGCAAGGCGGCCTGAACCGAGCGGGAACCGCGACGCCTGTAACCCGTTACGCCTCTCACATCAGCGAGAGGTTATCATGGGCAAGGGTTGTATTTTGTGGCTGCTGGGGGTTCCGATCCCGGTCATTCTGCTGTTGTGGCTGGTTTTCCACCACTAATTGACCCCGTCAGCGATTGGCGTTGCGCTCGATGCGGCCCGACCAGGCATAACCGCGATAGAGCGGGGCGAAGCGCGGCATGCCGCCCACCTCGCTGGCAATTTCGATCAGGGCAGGCTGCAATGCTGCGCGCGGTGCCACGTCGAATTTGGCGAGCCAGGCGAACAACAACGCACGAAAGGCTTTGGGCAACCCTTCCTGCTGACCGAAGTCGACAATGTCGAGCCGCCCACCCGGCGCGAGCTTGGTGGCGGCCTCCCGGATGGCATCGTGCCAGCCGGGAATCATCGACAGCGTATAGCTTTGGAAGATACGATCGAAGGTCGCGATGCCGAACAGCGCCTCGGCATCGAAAGCGGTGGCGTCGCCTTGCGCCAGCACGATCCGATCGGAAAGGCCTGCCTTGGCGACCTTCGCACGCGCCGTCTGCAGCAGTTACACTGTAGTTTCCGGCTGTCGCGGCCGTTATACTCTCCGCCGTAAATCCATCGCTCCAGAACTAACTACTCCTGCTCCATGGCGCCCTTAACTTCGTCCTCTCACCCCCACACCACACACTCCTCCCACTCTCTTGGATCCC
>CAXACF010000259.1:0-3619 GCA_963967125.1 uncultured Rhodobacterales bacterium
CGGCTCTATTGGGGACAGGAATATGCAGATGTGGAAGGCACGCGCAATTTGATGGGAGTGAAATCACCCGTGATGGACGCGTTAATCGATGCCCTCAATACCGCGAAAACACGTCAGGAATTTTTGAACGCTGTACGCGCGATGGACCGCGTCCTAACTGCAGGGCGCTATGTCATTCCGATTTATCACAATGGACCCAGCCGTATTGCACACAAATCACACCTGAAATTTCCAAGCTATACGCCCATATACGGGGATCGCATTGGGTTCTTTCCTGATGTATGGTGGAGCGAGGAATAAGGGGTCATAAAATGAAGATATTATCAGTGTTGCTGGTGGTCTGTGCCGTCGGAGCCTGCCAAGTCAAGCCAAGCATGACGGTTCAAGGGTCGCCTAACAAAAACGTCAAAATTAGCACGACAATCACACCGAAAAGCATCCTGCCAAACGCAACAATTACGTTAGGGCGGTAACCCATAGGATTGTCGCATCTTCGTTGCTGAGTGAGACAACATTGTGCCCCATACTTGCGTCATAATAGGCGGTATCCCCGCGGCGCATTTCGATGGGTTCATAAAACTCGGTATAAAGGCATATGACGCCTGTTAAGACATACAGGAATTCTTCACCATCATGGCGGACCCAACCGTCAAATTCATCGATTGAGCGTGCACGCACGCGCGCACGGTAGGGCAGCATTTGTTTCTTGGTCAAACCATCAGCCAAGAGTTCATGTTCATAGGTCGCCGTGGCATGCGCGGTTCCTTGGCCACTTTTTGTAATGACCATGCGCCCGTTGATCTGATCTTTAACGGGTGGTGTGAACAATTGTGGGACAGAAATGTCCAACCCAACAGCCAGTTTTTTCAACGCGTCATAGGTCGGCGACATCTGTCCATTTTCGATTTTCGACAGGGTGGATCGTGCAAGGCCCGCTTGCTGTGCAGCTTGTTCCAATGTCCAATTCCGCGCTTTGCGCAAATCCCGAACACGCGATCCCAGATCAAGAGGTTCTGCAAACTCTTCAGAGCCATTTTCGCGTGCAATTTTAATCAGTTGTTTTGGATCAGTCTCACTCATGTCGCACCCTATAGCGCGTGCGGCGCAGGCTTGCAACTCGGGCGCACGTGACTTAGGACAATGGCATGCAATCCTATCCTGATATTGGCGACATACACGCGCCCTGCCCCTCTGATTTCAATATGGCAGAGTATGTTTTGGCACATGCTGATATCACCCCTGAAAAGGTGGCACTATCCGTCCTGTCAAATTCTGGCGCGCGTCGGATTAGTTATGCACAGCTGAAATCCGATGTTTTGGGCGTTGCTCAGGGCTTGTTGGACGCGGGCGTTGAACCGGATGATCGCGTTTTGATGCGCTTGGGAAACACAGTAGACTTTCCAATAACCTATCTGGCCGCCATTGCAATTGGCGCGGTGCCCGTTCCCACATCAAGCGTTCTGACCGAAACAGAAGTGGCCAAAATTATTGCGGACATTTGCCCCACTGTCATTGTTCATGATGGGGTATGCGCCTTACCCGATACGGTGCATCGCGTTTTGAACATTGAACAGATTGAGGCGTATAAATCCAATCCGCCAACACAGTTTCATCGCGGTGATCCCAACAGATTGGCCTATATTGTTTGCACCTCTGGCACGTCAGGGCACCCGCGTGCGGTGATGCATGCACATCGTGCAATTTGGGCGCGGCGCATGATGATCCGCGATTGGTATGATCTGAATGCAGAGGATCGTTTGTTACATGCAGGCGCCTTTAATTGGACCTTTACGCTTGGCACCGGATTGATGGATCCATGGAGCGTTGGGGCAACTGCCCTGATCCCAGAACCAAATGTTGATTTGAAACTATTGCCGCTTTTGTTGTCGCGCCATGATGCAACGCTGTTTGCGGCGGCACCGGGGGTTATTCGCAAACTAAACGCGGCCTTACCCGATCAGTTCCGTATCCCCAAGTTGCGGCATGTCCTGTCTGCGGGCGAAAAACTATCGCCCGAGGTGCGCAGCACGTGGCGGATGAAAACGGGTGTCGATATTTACGAAGCCTTTGGCATGTCCGAATGTTCAACGTTCCTCTCCTCTGCGCCCCATCGCCCCACTGCGGATCACGCGCTTGGCTGGTCACAACGGGGGCGTAGGATATCCCTGCGTGCGATTGATGACCCAACACAAGAGGCCAAATTGGGAGAGGAAGGCATCATCGCCGTTCATCAGGATGATCCGGGATTGATGCTTGGATATTTGAACGCGGCGGATGAAACTGCGGATCGGTTTGTCGATGGTTGGTTTTTGACAGGCGATCACGCACGCATAGGTGAAAACGGCGCTTACTACTACACTGGGCGCAAAGATGACATGATGAATGCCGGCGGGTTTCGCGTGTCCCCGATCGAGTTGGAAACGAGCCTGTCACAGGTATCAGACATTACATCATTGGCCTGTGTCGAAGTTGAAATTAAGACGGATGTAAAAATCATTGTTGCCTTTTACACGTCGGTAGGTGCCGATGCCGAAACGCAACTAAAAAACTACGCACAAACGCATTTGGCCGATTACAAACGCCCCAGGGCCTATGTGCGCCTTGACGCCCTGCCCCAAAACGCGAACGGTAAAATCAACCGCAATGCACTCAGACAAATGAAGGATAGAATATTATGATAAAACTCGACATCTTTTCAGATCCGATTTGCCCTTGGTGCTATATTGGCAAAACCCAATTGGACCGCGCATTGGAAAGCCGACCCAATCACCCTTTTACGATTGAATGGCATCCCTTTCAATTGAACCCCGAGATGCCAGAGGACGGCATGGACCGTCGCGCCTATTTGGAAGGGAAATTTGGGGGTAAGGAGAATGCGATCAA
The DNA here is from genome assembly GCA_963967125.1 of uncultured Rhodobacterales bacterium. Lineage (GTDB taxonomy): Bacteria > Pseudomonadota > Alphaproteobacteria > Rhodobacterales > Rhodobacteraceae > HIMB11. The sequence continues at coordinate 2,884 of CAXACF010000259.1, forward strand.
GGCCTATATGCCCGTGGCAGAACATGCGGAAAAAGCAGGGCTAAAGATGAACCTTGAAGGGATCAAAACCACCCCGAATACGATCAAAGCGCACCGCTTGATCCACTGGGCGGGTATTGAGGGTGTGCAAACGCCGATAGTTTCAGCCCTGTTCAAAGCCTATTTTATCGAAGGCCGTGATATTGGCGACATCGACGTTTTGGCAGATGTCGCAGATACAGGCGGCATGGACGCGGCCGTCACGCGCAAATTGTTACTCTCGGACGCTGATCTGACTGAGGTGCACCAAAAGGATGAGGCCGCCCGCAACATGGGCATCAATTCGGTGCCCACATTCATCGTCGCAGGCCAACACGCCGTTCCAGGTGCACAGTCCCCAGAACTGTGGCAACGCGTGATTGATGATATTTTGGAACAGTTGGCGCAGGCGGAATAGCCCCCTGCTAAACGATCATTGCGAAAATCGCATACCCGTATTGATTTGGTGAATTCGCGTTTGTCCACATATGCATTCAATGACACAGACAGCATTCCGGACGGACCCGCTTTCACCTGAACTGAACCACCTGATCAAAGACTACCCCCGTGATGCATGGGATGCACATCCAAATTTTGCACGATCAACGCAGAATTGGTTGGGGGCGCATCAGGCCTTTCGCCAGCTCAGCGATATATGCGTTTCAAAAACCGAACGGTTTTTGGACAAGGATATGGATGCGGAACACTATGGCCACAT
>CAXACF010000260.1:0-3561 GCA_963967125.1 uncultured Rhodobacterales bacterium
TTGTTAGCTCTAAGTTTGTTAATGCCATGCAGTACAGCATGTGAGAATAACAAGCTTCTATTGAATTGTCTTTAAATGGTAATTTTTTTCTTACATCGAACTTCAATGTACGAATTGAAGAATTCAAATTTTGGTCGTTAATTTTTTTATCAATAATTGATATGCCTTTTTTACTATAATCAAGTGCAGTAACATTAATTGAATTTTTAGCAAAAAATATTGTGTCTCTTCCTAATCCTGCTCCGAGTTCAACAATATTTGATAAATTGTTTTCTTTTAAAACGGTAAGAGTTTTTTCTGCTGAGTAACTGTGATCTAAACCAAACATCTCAGGCTTATTTGAGAAATTAGTCTCCCAATGCTGAGATTGTTGGTTTAGTATATTCTTATCCAAATTATTTAGAAGGATCTGGAACCTTTCTTAAATAAGGTTTTACCGTCTCCCATCCGTTTGGATATATTTTTTTCGCTTCCTCATCTTTAACAGCTGGTAAAATAACTACATCTTCACCTTTTTTCCAATTAGCAGGAGTAGCTACTTTATGTTTTGCTGTTAATTGCATTGAATCTATTGCTCTCAATATTTCCAAAAAGTTTCTTCCTGTTGCCATTGGGTAAGTAAGATATAAACCAATTCTTTTATCAGGTCTTATTACAAAAATAGTTCTAACTGTCTCATTATCAACAGCAGTTCTACCCATTGATGTTGTTCCTGCATCACCTTCCAACATATTAAATAATTTAGCAACTTTAAGATCTTCGTCTGCAATTATTGGATAATTTGGTTTTGAACCTGATTTGGGTGCCGATTTATGCCGTCCAGAAATGGAAAACGATAAGGACGCCGAATATCCACCCCTGCGAATTATCGATGCGCAGGTGGATCGCCTTGAAACGGAAATTGACGTCATGAACGATAAATTGGAACCCCTGCGCAGTTTTATTCTGCCAGGTGGATCGGCATTGGCGGCCAAGTTACACGTTTGTCGTACTGTTGCACGGCGCGCGGAACGTTTGTGCGTCGAGTTGGCCACAATGGAAGAGATCAATCCTGCCGCAGTGAAATATTTAAACCGTCTGTCTGATTGGTTTTTTGTGGCGGGTCGGATTGCAAATAATAACGGCGCGGATGACGTACTTTGGGTGCCTGGCGCGAACCGTTAGCGCAATAATATTGCGGAACGCGACGTTCTTTTGCACAGGCGTGACGATTTTGCCCTATTACACCGCTGAACAAACCTATATCTAAAGCGTCAAAGCGAGTAATGACTCGGGAATTTTGTCGTTAAGGAGACCTATGATCATGAAGGTACTTGTGCCTGTCAAGCGCGTGATCGACTACAACGTGAAGGTTCGTGTAAAAGCGGATGGTTCAGGTGTCGATCTGGCGAACGTTAAAATGTCAATGAACCCATTTGACGAAATCGCAGTGGAAGAAGCCATTCGTCTGAAAGAAAAAGGCGTGGCAGAGGAAGTTGTGGTTGTATCAATTGGTGTTGAAAAATCACAAGAGACACTGCGCACCGCTTTGGCGATGGGTGCAGATCGCGCGATTTTGGTCACAGCAACAGATGATGTTCACAATGACATCGAGCCATTGGCCGTTGCGAAAATCCTAAAAGCGATCGTGGATGAAGAGCAGCCAGGCCTTGTTCTGTGTGGTAAGCAAGCGATTGACAATGACATGAACGCGACAGGTCAGATGTTGTCGGCCCTTCTTGGCTGGTCACAAGCGACGTTCGCATCAGAAGTTGGTGTCGAAGGTGACAGCGCCACAGTGACACGTGAAGTAGACGGTGGTCTGCAAACAATCAAAGTGAAGATGCCAGCGGTTATCACCGTTGACCTACGTTTGAACGAACCACGTTATGCATCACTCCCAAACATCATGAAGGCCAAGAAAAAGCCGCTGGACACGAAAACAGCAGCGGACCTTGGTGTCGATGTGACACCACGTTTGAAAATCGTTTCAACAGGTGAACCACAAGCACGCGCGGCGGGTATCAAGGTTGGTTCTGTTGATGAATTGGTATCGAAACTTAAAGAAGCAGGAGCAGTCTAATGGCAGTTCTACTACTTGCAGAAGTGAACGGCGCAGAGTTGGCAGTTGATGCCACAGCGAAAGCAGTCAGTGCCGCAAAATCATTGGGGGATGTCACGGTTCTTTGTGCGTCTGCCGGATGTGGCGGCGCAGCAGAAGCAGCGGCAAAACTAGATGGCGTTGCAAAAGTGCTATGCGCAGATGACGCGGCCTATGGGAACGGTTTGGCCGAACCTGTTGCGGATTTGATCGCTTCATTGGCAGGCGATTACGAACATATCGTAGCACCCGCAACAAACTCTGCCAAAAACATCCTTCCACGCGTAGCAGCGATGTTGGACGTTATGGTGATCACCGACGTAACCGCGGTTGTGAATGGCAATACGTTTGAACGCCCGATCTATGCAGGCAACGCAATTCAAACGGTTGAATCCGCAGATGCCAAGAAAGTCATTTCTTTCCGCACTGCGAACTTTGATGCAGCAGGCGAAGGCGGTTCAGCAGCTGTTGAAGGTATCGCAGCAGCGGGTAACCCCGGATTGTCAGAATGGGTCGAAGACAAAGTCGCAAGCAGCGATCGCCCAGAATTGACATCAGCAGGTGTTGTTGTTTCTGGCGGCCGTGGCGTCGGTTCAGAAGAAAGCTTTGCGATCATCGAAGGGCTTGCCGACAAACTTAGTGCGGCTGTTGGCGCGTCGCGTGCGGCGGTTGACAGTGGTTATGCACCAAACGATTGGCAGGTTGGTCAAACAGGTAAAGTTGTTGCCCCTGACCTATATGTTGCGGTTGGTATTTCAGGTGCAATTCAGCACTTGGCAGGGATGAAAGATTCAAAAATCATCGTTGCGATCAACAAAGATGAAGAAGCCCCAATTTTCCAAGTCGCCGACTATGGTTTGGTTGCGGATTTGTTCGATGCTGTACCAGAGCTAACAGACAAGCTTAGCTAAGCTGCACAGACATTAATTCCTTATTGAACCCGTCCTTGAAAAAAGGGCGGGTTTAATATTTCTTCATGCGTTCTCTGAAGGCTTGCTGATATTGATTTAGGTTTTCTGCAGCCTGCTTTTCACGTTCAATTTTTTCACGCCGACTTTCGCGTAGACCAAGAAAACGGATGGCGATATAGAAAATGACGGGAACCGCTAAGATCACTAAACCCATGGTAAGCATCCTGATATAGGCATCAGAATTCGCCATGATTTGGTAACGCGTTGGAACGATGTTTTCCAAAAATTCTTCAACCTGTGCCGAAAACCCAAGTAACGTGGCAACAATCATTGCCAAAGCAACCAGAATAAAAATCACCAAAAACGCGCGAACGATTTTTTCAATCATTTAAAAATACACCGACATCACGAATAACGTGTCCCAAAACTACAGTTAGCTAAACCGTAATTCAATGCTGGAATACCTAACGAAAAAAGAGCGCCGAAGCGCTCTTTTCTCTAACTGTTTCAAGTATATTTATTACTTGATGATTTTAGAAACGACGCCTGAGCCGACTGTGCGGCCGCCTT
>CAXACF010000261.1:0-3555 GCA_963967125.1 uncultured Rhodobacterales bacterium
CCGATCTTTCTGCGCAGGCTGTCCGCATAATTCATCGACCAAGGTTCCCGAAGGATCCCGTGCCTATGCGGGGATTGGGTGTCACTATATGGCGCAATGGATGGAACGTGATACGCTTGGCTACACGCACATGGGTGCCGAAGGGGCGAATTGGATTGGCGAGTCCCTGTTTTCGAAACGCGACCATGTGTTTCAAAACATTGGGGATGGAACCTATAACCATTCTGGCATTCAGGCGATCCGCGCCGCCGTGAGTGCGGGCACAAATATCACCTATAAAATCCTCTATAATGATGCGGTCGCCATGACGGGGGGACAGGGCAATGATGGGGGATTGGACGCCCCACGCATTGCGCGCGAACTACAGGCGATGGGCGTCAAAAAACTGGTCGTTGTGTATGATGATAAAGAGGATTTGGACCTTGCGGCCTTCCCAAGTGACGTCGAAAAACACGAACGCGCAAATTTGATGGATGTTCAAAAGGAATTGCGTGAGATCAAAGGCGTAAGCGCAATTGTTTATGTTCAAACATGCGCTGCGGAAAAACGTCGCCGTCGCAAACGTGGTCTGTTTCCCGATCCAGACAAACGTATTTTCATCAACACCGATGTCTGCGAAGGGTGCGGCGATTGTGGTGTGCAATCAAACTGTGTTGCAATCACGCCTGTGGAAACCGAATTGGGCCGCAAACGCGCGATTGATCAATCCGCCTGTAACAAAGATTTCAGCTGCGTAAACGGTTTTTGTCCATCCTTCGTGACGTTGCCTGGGGCGACGCCGAAAAAGAAAGTCCGCAAGAATTTTGAATTAACTGATCTACCCAGCCCCACAGTGCCAACCATTCCGGCGCGTGAAACGTTTAACATCATCGCAACTGGTGTTGGGGGTACGGGTGTTGTCACGATCGGTGCATTGCTGGCCCAAGCGGCCCAAATTGATGGCAAGGGGGCCGGCATGATGGAAATGGCGGGCCTTGCGCAAAAGGGCGGTGCCGTTCATGTCATTGTCGTATCGCAAACAGCCCTGAGGATATTTCTGCCATTCGTGTTGCAACAGGGGAATGTGATGCCCTGATCGGGGGTGATTTGGTCGTCAGTTCAGGTGCAAAAACCATCGGCCTGACTTCCACGGGGCGCACAGGTGCGGTTGTGAATGACCATGAAATCGTGACGGGTGATTTTACCCGTGATACGGAATTCAAAATCCCAAATGATCGCCTACGCCTCACGCTTGAGGCGCGGATCAAAGAGAAACTTGCGTTGCTTGATGCGACAAAGCTTGCGGCAGATTTATTAGGCGACTCCATTTATTCCAACATGATCGTGTTTGGGGCTGCATGGCAGATGGGCTTCATCCCACTTAGCCACAGTGCGTTATATGAGGCGATTTCATTAAACGGTGCCAAGGTCGAACAAAACCAACGTGCGTTTGAAGTTGGGCGTTGGGCGGCGGCCTATCCCGAAGATGCCCAAAAGTTGATCGCGTCAGAGGTGGTTGCTCTTCCTGAAAAGGGCGCTGACAAAATTGCATATCGCATTGATCATTTGCGCGCATATCAGGGCAATCGTTTGGCCAAACGGTATCAAAAATTCCTAGATAAGTTTGAAAATGAACGCCTGCGGGATGCGGTTGCCTTGGGCTATCACAAATTGCTGACTTACAAGGATGAATATGAGGTCGCACGACTGCATTTAACCACAGTGGAAAAGGCCAAAGAAACCTTTGATAATGTGGATCAGATTAGGTTCCATTTGGCGCCGCCAATGCTGGGCGGGTTGGATGCGAATGGTCGCCCTAAGAAGCGCGAATTTGGTCCGTGGATGTTGCGTACATTTGCCGTATTATCCCGAATGAAAACGTTGCGTGGCACGCCGTTTGATCCATTCGGCTACACCACAGAACGCCGCATGGAGCGTAGTTTGATCAAGCAATTTGAAAGTGATTTCAAATTTTTGGCATCCTCTGTTAATGAAGAAAACTTGGATTTGCTTGTGGAACTTGCGCTTCTTCCTTTGTCCATTCGTGGGTTTGGCCCCGTGAAACAGGCAAATGAAGAAAAAGCGCAAAAACGGCGTGCAGAGATCCTTGAAGGTTTGAAACATCCAAAATCCCCATCGCAGCTTGCCGCCGAATAGGCAAGTTCCACTGGAAAGTTAAAACAAGCTTCGGTATAGAGTGCGCAAGTTAACTGAGCGCACTGACATGCCGAGCCAAAGACAAATCGCACGCGACATAAGTTATGCCTATTCCGCGCAAACACGCGGTGGACGCGCCCTGATCAAGTTGATGGAAAATGCGACAGGGCGGGTCAGCCTGATCAAGCGTGCGCGCGGTTACGAAGACGACGTCGCAAACGGCAATGATTTTTGGCAAGTCATGGTGCAACGCTATGGGTTAAATCTGGACATTGTTGGCGGCAGTTTAGAAAATATCCCACGAGACAAACCGCTGATTATGATTGCCAATCATCCTTATGGTATTTTGGACGGTTTGATGTTGGGACATATCCTGACGAAAACACGTGGTGATTTCCGTATTTTGGCACACAAAGTGTTTCGCAAGGCTGAGGATTTGAACCGTGTCATCCTACCGATATCTTTTGATGAAACGAAAGAGGCGGTTAAACTAAATCTAGAAACACGCAAAGTGGCCTTGGATTATCTAAATAATGGCGGCGCAATCGGTATTTTCCCGGGCGGCACAGTGTCAACTGCGGCAAAACCCTTTGCGCATCCAATGGACCCTGCTTGGCGCTCCTTCACTGCACGTTTGATCGCGAAATCGGGGGCGACGGTCGTTCCACTGTTTTTTGATGGTGCAAACTCCAGCCTGTTTCAATATGCCAGCCGCTTGCACTATACCCTGCGCATGGGATTGTTGATCAAAGAGTTTCGTGCGCGTGTCGATACGCCTGTGCGGGTGGTTATTGGGGATCCGATTGATCCAACTGAAATCAAGGCGCGTGAAAAAGACGCGCGTGCGCTTATGGATTATTTGCGACAATCCACCTATAAGCTGTCACCAACCCCGTTGAAGTCATTAGACTATGGCTTTGAATTTGAAGAAAAACATAAATCGTAGAAAGTAGCGCCACATGGCCGTTGGTATTTTTGATAGTGGTCTGGGCGGTCTGACCGTGCACAATGCTGTGTCTGCCCGTTTGCCTGATGTTCCCTTTGTCTATTACGGCGACAGCGCGCATGCACCTTATGGCGTGCGCGACGCGGACGATGTGTACAAACTGACCACGCGCGCCGTTGAACGGATATGGGATGAGGGTTGTGATCTGGTGATTTTGGCCTGCAATACCGCCTCTGCGGCTGCATTGCGGCGTATGCAGGAAAACTGGATCCCGACGGACAAACGCGTGCTTGGCGTTTTTGTTCCACTGATCGAGGCACTAACAGAACGCCAATGGGGCGATAATTCGCCCCCCCGACAGGTGGGTGTGCAAAACGTCGCGCTGTTCGCAACGCCCGCGACCGTGGCCAGCCGCGCATTTCAGCGGGAATTGGCATTTCGTGCGATTGGTGTCGATGTCGAAGCACAAGATC
>CAXACF010000262.1:0-3541 GCA_963967125.1 uncultured Rhodobacterales bacterium
TGGGTTGGCTGATTGATCTCTATCGCAAACAAACATTCGTGATCAACGGGCCGCTTGCCCGTGCGTGGCTAGAAGCACACCGTATCACGCCCGTAATTTGCTCGGTTTAGGCCCAGCATCAAGAGCTGTTCTGCCAAAGGCAGATCAGAACCCTGGAACGATATCCAGGGACCCTGGCCACAGAGGCACTGTGGCGCCACGATAAATTTCGGAGGAAATATCATGGCGGACAATAACCTGTCTTTTACAGGACTAACTGACGAACAGGCGCAAGAACTGCACTCTGTCTACATGAGCGGGCTATGGTTGTTCACAACCGTTGCCGTAATCGCCCATTTGGCAACGTTCATCTGGCGCCCTTGGTTCTAAGGAGGATTGAAAATGGCAAAATTTTATAAAATCTGGCTCGTTTTCGATCCACGTCGCGTGTTTGTTGCACAAGGCGTTTTCCTATTCTTGCTAGCAGCGATGATTCACCTCGTTCTGCTAAGCACAGACTACTACAACTGGTTTGAACTAGCCGCGCAAGCGGGCGGTTAATAACCTGTTCGACAGTTTGAAAAACGGTCTGCGGGTGAGTTTTAACTTGCCCGCAGATGCTCACCAATAAGACGGCCTTCATCTCAAGGGTATCGGCTGGATTCAACGGAGACAAACGATGGCATTGCTAAGTTTCGAAAGAAAGTATCGTGTCCGAGGGGGCACATTGATTGGCGGTGATTTATTCGATTTTTGGGTAGGGCCTTTTTACGTCGGTTTTTTCGGCGTAACGACTGCATTTTTTGCTTTACTTGGAACAATCCTCATTTTTTGGGGTGCGAGCCAGCAAGGTACCTTTAATCCTTGGCTAATAAATATAGCACCGCCAGATTTAAGTTACGGTTTGGGCATGGCGCCCTTACTAGAAGGAGGATTGTGGCAAATTATCACGATTTGTGCGACAGCGGCTTTCATAAGTTGGGCGCTGCGTGAGGTTGAGATTAGCCGCAAGCTGGGTATGGGATATCATGTTCCATTTGCCTTCTCCTTTGCAATATTAGCCTATGTAACACTGGTTATTTTCAGACCACTGTTAATGGGTGCCTGGGGGCATGGATTTCCTTATGGAATTTTCAGCCACCTAGATTGGGTTAGCAACACTGGTTATGCGTATCTGCATTTCCACTACAACCCAGCACACATGTTGGCTGTCACCTTGTTCTTTACAACAACGCTTGCATTGGCGTTGCACGGCGCGCTGGTTCTAAGTGCGGCAAACCCTGAAGAGGGTGAAGAAGCACAGGGCCCAGACAACGAAGACACCTTTTTCCGTGATTTCATCGGCTATTCAGTTGGAACATTGGGCATTCACCGCGTGGGCTTTTTGCTGGCGATCAATGCTGTGTTCTTCTCGGCCGTATGTATCATCATCTCTGGCCCAGTCTGGACCAAGGGTTGGCCTGAATGGTGGAACTGGTGGTTGGAAATGCCAATTTGGCCAAGTCAGATGGGGATGTAATTATGATTGAGTATCAGAATATATTCACACAAGTGCAGGTCCGCGGACCCGCCGAAATGGGTGTAGATAACGAAAACAACATGATGTCCGAACGTATCGGTACACCTGGGTTTTCAAATCTTGCTGGATGGCTTGGAAACGCGCAATTGGGGCCTGTTTACCTTGGTTGGACTGGGGTGATATCTCTTGCCACTGGTTTGCTATGGTTCAACATTGTTGGCCTGAACATGCTTGCACAAGTTGGCTGGTCAATCCCTGAGTTTTTGCGTCAATTCTTTTGGTTGGCACTTGAACCTCCAGGTCCTGAGTGGGGTCTGCGTATGCCACCATTAGATCAGGGTGGTTGGTATCTAATCAGCTCGCTGTTCTTGTTGGTATCAGTCTGCACTTGGTGGTTGAGAACCTATCTCTTGGCGCAACAGCACAAGATGGGCAAACACGTCGCATGGGCATTTGCCTCTGCAATTTGGTTGTTCCTTGTCCTTGGTCTGTTCCGTCCTGTGTTGATGGGTAGCTGGTCAGAGGCCGTTCCATACGGGATTTTCCCACACTTGGATTGGACCACTGCATTCTCAATTCGCTATGGCAACCTCTATTATAACCCGTTCCATGCGCTATCGATTGTGTTCTTGTACGGTTCAGTTCTTCTGTTCGCGATGCATGGTGCAACGATCCTTGCGGTAACTCGTTTTGGTGGCGATCGTGAATTGGAACAAATCTATGATCGAGGAACAGCATCTGAACGTGCTGCATTGTTCTGGAGATGGACTATGGGCTTTAACGCGACGATGGAGGGTATCCACCGTTGGGCGTGGTGGTTCGCAGTTCTGACCCCGATTACTGGCGGTATTGGTATCTTGTTAACAGGTACAGTTGTCGACAACTGGTTTATCTGGGCTCAGGAACATTACTTTGCTCCAATGTATGACGGTTCCTACGGTTATGAAAACTATGGCTCTTACGAGTCATTCATCGGCCAGGAGGACTAATCATGTTACCAAGTTGGTTTAATCGTTGGAATGAAGAAAATCCAACAAACGTCTATGGTCCGGCTATCTTGATCGGTGCCCTAGGCGGGGCCGTATTCCTGGCAATCATGGTCGTGGTTTTTGGACAGCCTGCTGCAACATCTAGTTTGCAAACAGGTCCGCGGGGGCAGGGTATGTCGGTCACTGAATTCAACAGTGATTTGGCAACGCCTGATCCCGACATTGAGCTTGTTTATGAAAATGAGCCCTATGTTCCAGATGGATCCGAGGCGCTTGCAAAAGACATTTATCAAAATGTGCAAGTGTTGGGTGATCTAACCGAAGACAACTTTGATCGCTTGATGGGCGCAATGACAGAATGGATCGCTCCTGAAGAGGGGTGTGCATACTGCCACGGTGATGGTGACGTCGAAACCTATGGTGAAGACGCACTTTATACCAAAGTGGTTGCACGTCGCATGATCCAGATGACCCAAAACATCAATGAAAATTGGTCGGGTCACGTCAATGCAAACAAAGAAGTCGGCGTAACATGCTTTACGTGTCACCGTGGTCAGCATGTGCCAAGTGAAATCTGGTTCAATATTGTACCAGTGAACGAGGCATCTGCAGGTTGGTCTGCCAATCAAAACCGTGCAACGGTTCTAAGTCAGTCAACTTCACTGCCATCTGACGCGTTGGAAAAGTATCTCTTGGGGTATGAGACAATCGGGGTTCATGATTATGAATCGCGCGTTGCCAATGAACCTGGTGATCCACTTATCCAAAATGCTGAACGCACGTATTCGCTGATGAACTACTTCTCGAACTCATTGGGACGCAACTGTGTGCTATGCCACAACACCCGCGCTTTCTATGATGCAGAGCAGGTAACGCCTCAGTGGGGTACAGCATCGCTTGGTATCGGTATGGTTCAAGAGATGAACAACGACTATCTTGTTCCATTGCAGGATGTGTACCCAGAAACGCGTCTAGGCCCAGTACATGGCGATGCACCAAAGGCGGCATGTAAAACATGTCACAAAGGGTACCAGCAGCCGCTGCAAGGCACAAA
>CAXACF010000263.1:0-3531 GCA_963967125.1 uncultured Rhodobacterales bacterium
ATCGGCATCGGAACCGATCTTGCCAATATTGATCGCATCCAAGCCGTTTTGGAGCGTCACGGAGATCGGTTTCGAAACCGTGTGTTCACAGATATCGAACAATCAAAGGCCAAGCGCCGAATGGATGAGGCTGGCACGCTTGCCAAACGCTGGGCTGCAAAAGAAGCCTGTTCCAAGGCACTGGGGACAGGTCTGCGCATGGGGATCGCATGGAAAGACATGGCCGTGCACAACCTAAAGACGGGCGAGCCGAGGATGACCCTAACAGGATGGGCAAAAAAACGTTTAGATGACCTGGTTCCCGATACGCATGAGGCAATCGTGCATGTAACCTTGACCGATGATCACCCTTGGGCACAGGCCTTTGTTGTGATTGAAGCACGGTTGAAAACTTGACTCCCATGCCATCAAGGCGCATGTAGCGGGGAGCAATACAGGAGCGCGGGATGGCAGCGAAAGAAGAAAAATCTCAGAACGGCATTTTGGAAACGATTAAGACAATCGTTTATGCTCTTTTGCTGGCTGGACTATTTCGTTCGTTGTTGTTTCAGCCGTTCTGGATTCCATCTGGATCGATGAAATCAACGCTGCTTATTGGCGATTTCCTTTTCGTAAATAAAATGGCCTATGGGTATTCCTATGCCTCGTGTCCCAGCGTGATTATCCCTGCGGTTGGCATCAATGTTGATGCAGAGGATCTGTGTGGTTTCATGAAAGGGAACAACAAACGCTTGCTTGGTGGTGAACCACAGCGTGGCGATGTGGTTGTGTTCCGTCATCCTGTGACAGGGCGCGATTATATCAAGCGATTGATTGGCGTTCCCGGGGACCGCGTTCAGATGAAGGGCGGTAAAATCATTTTGAATGGAACTGAGGTGCCGCAACAAACCATTGAACCATTTGTTGAGGTGATGGGCCCACAGGGGTCGTTTAAAAACCGTCCACGTTGTTCAAATGGTGCGGTCGGTGACGGTGGAGACTGCGTGAAAACACGGATGCTTGAAACCTTGCCAAATGGTGTGACACACGAAGTTTTGGATATCGGCCGTGCTTACACAGATGACACAGCTGTGTTCACTGTTCCCGAAGGTCACTTCTTTTTCATGGGGGACAACCGTGACAATTCTCTGGATAGCCGTGTTAAGCAGGTTCAGGGCGGTGTGGGTTTTGTGCCATACGAAGATTTAATTGGGCGCGCGGATCGTATCATGTTTTCGTCCGCCGGACGTTCAATGCTGTTCTTCTGGACATGGCGTGGCGATCGTTTCTTTAAGGCGATCAATTGAACCGATCACAAGACATAGAACAGTTTGAAAAGCGTTTGGGCTATCGGTTCCAAACGCTTTCCCATTTGCAAGAGGCGCTAACCCATCCGTCGCGCGGCAGTGCTACACGACAGGATAATCAGAGATTGGAATTTCTTGGTGACCGCGTTCTGGGATTGGTGATGGCCCAAGCTTTGCTAGAGCGTGACCCCACCGCGAGTGAGGGATTGTTAGCGCCAAGATATAACGCGCTTGTCCGAAAAGAGGCATGTGCATCAGTCGCGCGGGATATTGATATTGGTGCGGTGTTAAAATTGGGACGCTCTGAAATGATGTCGGGGGGGCGTCGCAAAGACGCCTTGCTTGCAGATGCGCTGGAAGCAGTGATCGCGGCAATCTATTTGGATGGTGGTTTTCCGGCGGCACAGCAGGTCATATTGGCGCTATGGGGGGATCGTGTGTTAACCGTTAAGGCAGACGCGCGGGACGCAAAAACAACATTGCAAGAATGGGCGCAAAGTCGCGGTTTCACCCCACCGAAATACACAGTTTTAAATCGTACGGGCCCCGATCATGCACCCGTCTTCACAATCGAAGTTAAACTGGACGACGGACAAAGTGACAGTGCCGTTGCAGGCAGCAAGCGTAATGCTGAACAAGCAGCGGCGAAAGCCCTATTAGAAAAGTTGGAAGCATCATGACAAAAGCAGGTTTCGTCGCACTTATTGGTGAACCGAATGCGGGCAAATCAACACTGTTGAACCAAATGGTCGGGGCTAAAGTTTCAATTGTGACGCATAAAGTGCAAACGACGCGCGCGCGCATCAGAGGTGTCGCAATAGAAGGTGATGCGCAGATCGTCTTCGTTGATACACCTGGCCTGTTTAAACCACGCCGCCGATTGGATCGTGCAATGGTCGCAGCCGCATGGGGCGGGGCCGCTGATGCAGATGTTATCGTTTTATTGATTGAGGCGCACAGAGGTGTGACCGAGGGCGTTGAACGTATTTTGTCAGAACTTGGTGATATTGCAGAAGGACGCACCGTTGCCTTGGCCATTAACAAGATTGACCGCGTCAAAGCCGAAGAGCTGTTATCATTGTCACAAAAAATGAATGACGCATTCACCTTTGAACAAACCTTTATGATTTCCGCCGAACGTGGATATGGCGTCAATGATTTGCGAGCGTGGCTTGGGGATAAGTTGCCAGAAGGTCCATGGCTTTATCCCGAGGATCAAATTGCCGATCTTCCAATGCGCATGATCGCTGCCGAAATGACGCGTGAAAAATTGACCCTAAGGTTGCATCAAGAGCTACCCTACCAATTGACGGTGGAAACCGAAAACTGGGAAGAACGCAAAGACGGCAGTGCCCGCATTGAACAGGTGATTTATGTCACACGCGACGGCCATAAAGGGATTGTTTTGGGTAATAAGGGTGAAACGATCAAAGCCATTTCAAAAGCCGCGCGGGAAGAGTTAGAAACCTTTATGGGGCGTCGGGTGCATCTTTTCTGTCAGGTGAAAGTCCGTGAAAAATGGCTTGATGAAGCAGAGCGGTACACCGAAATGGGACTGGATTTTAAAGACGGAAATGCATGAGCAGGATCGCAAGCGAATTTTGGGTTAAAGCCTATCTGAAAACCTTATCGCTTCGGGGGATTTCTGCGTTTGTTACTGCGCGTGGTGATGATCAAGCGGGTGCAATTTTGATTAAGTTGGCCCCGTTGGATGGTACCTCTACACTTTATCAACAAGGTTTCGATCTTGATACTGGGGCGCAGTCATGGATTGTATTGGTTCAGGGCGCTGAACTCGAAGTAGACGAGATGATTGCGCGGCAGCGGTCTTTTGATCCCGATATTTGGGTTCTTGAAGTTGAAAACCCATTAAACGATGCGCATTTGATCGATCCTTAGTCAGCGTTTTTGATTGGTATAGTGACAGCTTGGACATCGCTGCCTATATCTGTCCTATGGAATGGCGCGATCAGGGCATATTGTTGGGCACGACACCCTTTGGTGAAACGGCGGTTATTGTGGATGCTCTTACACAAAAAAATGGCCGTGTGCGTGCCGTTCTTCGTGGCGGCCAATCCAGAAAATTTCGTCCAATCCTTCAGATGGGAAATATCCTTGATATTACGTGGCGTGCGCGCCTAAGCGAGCATATGGGAAGCGTGCAAGTCGATGTAATAAAGTCTTACCCAGAAATATTAGACAGTCGCTTAACCCTAGCGGGGGTTGCGGCATTAAGTTCGATGCT
>CAXACF010000264.1:0-3525 GCA_963967125.1 uncultured Rhodobacterales bacterium
CGGCTTAAACGGTTTGGAACTGTATTCGTTCATCCCCGCATCCAAACATCGCTTTTGATCTTCGTCCGATGCGTTTACTGTCAATGCGATGATCGGGACAGTTGCCAAGGCTGGAACTGCGCGAATTTGTGAATTCAGACAGTTTGTTTGCAACAAATGACCAAGGGTTTTCACCATTCACAACAGATGACGCCAATGATATTTTTGCTCTTAACTTGGGATTGGGCGATTTCCGTGAATCCGCCTTTGCCTCAACCCAAGGTGCTGAGTTGAAAGTGGTCGATACCGCGACACGATTTGGCGTGCGGATCAGCGATGCTGGCACAGTTTTGGTGGATCACACTGTTACGTCACCATTTACATTGACTGTTGAAATTGATGTCCAAGGGGATATCACGGTTCGCGATGTTCAATTGGATCCATCAACGGGTCAAATTGTTGAATTAAACCGCGTCGCACGTGGTGCACAGTTCTTTGAAACACTGTCATGGTTGTCCCAGTAAATCTTCGATAGGACTACCAACGAAAAGGCCCTCTCGGTTGAGAGGGCCTTTTTATTTTTATTATTCTTCGTCGTTTGACTTTTCTTCGACGATCTCTTCGCCGGTTTCTTGATCAACCATCTTCATGGCAAGGCGTACTTTGCCGCGATCATCAAAGCCCAAAAGTTTGACTTTAACTTCTTGACCCTCTTTCAGAACATCAGATGGGTGGTTTAGGCGACGGTTTTCAATTTGGCTGACGTGAACCAGACCATCACGTTTCCCAAAGAAGTTCACGAATGCACCGAAATCAACAACCTTCACAACTTTACCAGTGTAGATTTGGCCGACTTCTGGTTCCGCAACGATCGCATAGATCATGTCGTACGCTTTCTTGATGGACTCACCATCAGGAGACGCAATCTTGATCTGGCCATCATCGTTAATGTCAACTTTGGCGCCAGAAACTTCAACGATTTCGCGGATCACTTTACCACCTGAACCGATCACTTCACGGATCTTATCAGTTGGAACCTGCATTGTTTCAATGCGTGGCGCGTGGACTGAGAATTCACCTGCTTCGGTCAATGCATTCGACATCTCACCTAAGATATGCATGCGTCCCTCTTTGGCCTGTGCCAAAGCGTTTTTCATGATTTCAGGTGTGATACCCGCAACCTTGATGTCCATTTGTAGGGATGTGATGCCGTTTTCTGTACCAGCGACTTTAAAGTCCATGTCACCCAAGTGATCTTCGTCACCCAAGATGTCAGTTAGGATCGCGTAATCGCCGTCATCCTCAAGGATAAGGCCCATGGCAACACCTGCAACGGGTGCTTTTAGTGGGACACCTGCATCCATCATGGACAATGAACCGCCACAAACAGACGCCATTGAAGATGAACCGTTTGATTCAGTGATCTCGGAAACAACGCGGATTGTGTATGGGAAATCCGTTGCTGCAGGCAAAACAGCCTGAAGCGCACGCCATGCCAGTTTACCATGGCCAATTTCACGACGACCTGGTGAGCCAACACGCCCAACTTCACCCACAGAATAAGGAGGGAAGTTATAGTGCAACATAAAGTTTGATTTATACGTGCCATGCAACGCATCAATCATCTGTTCATCATCACCAGTTCCCAGCGTGGTTACCGCCAATGCCTGTGTTTCACCGCGTGTGAACAATGCAGAGCCGTGTGTACGTGGCAACATGCCAGTTTCACTTACAATCGCGCGCACATCTGTGGTTGCACGACCATCAATCCGCTTGCCGCCTTTCACGACGTCCCCCCGCAGGATGCTTGCTTCTAGCTTTTTCATCGCTGAACCAAGGTTCGCATCTGCCAATTGCTCTTCGTTTAGCGCGGCTTTAATTGCTTCACGTGCTGCGGCAACGGCCTCGACGCGTTCTTGTTTGTCGGTGTTGCCGTATGCTGCGCGCATCTGCTCTTCGCCCGCGGCTTTTACTGCTGCGTATAGATCAGAGTAATCGACAGGTGCGAAATCAAATGGCTCTTTCGCGGCGACTTCGGCCAAATCAATGATCAAATCGATGACAGGCTGAATTTGCTCGTGTGCGAATGTAACCGCATCCAGCATTTCATCTTCGCTCAGTTCATATGCCTCTGACTCAACCATCATCACGGCATCTTTGGTCCCTGCAACAACCAAATCCAAACGCTGTTCTGGATTGTTGCGCAGGCCGTTCATGTCGTCAACAGTTGGGTTCAAGACATATTCACCATCAACAAAACCAACGCGTGCACAGCCGATTGGTCCCATGAATGGGACACCAGAAATTGTCAGCGCAGCAGAGGCCGCAATCATTGCTACGATGTCGGGTGAGTTCACCAAATCGTGGCTCAGAACCGTACACATCACCAAAACTTCGTTTTTGAAACCATCAACGAACAATGGGCGAATTGGGCGGTCGATCAAACGCGCTGTTAGTGTTTCTGCCTCTGATGGGCGTGCTTCGCGCTTGAAAAAGCCGCCAGGGATTTTACCAGCGGCATAGTATTTCTCTTGGTAATGTACTGTCAGAGGGAAAAAGTCCTGCCCCTCTTTCATTGATTTGGCGAATGTGACGTTTGCCATCACAGATGTTTCGCCCAATGTGGCAATCACGGTGCCGTCCGCTTGACGTGCAACTTTGCCTGTTTCCAGCGTAAGCGTTTCTTCGCCCCACTGCATAGATTTTTTCGTTACTTCGAACATCTCATTTTCCTATATTGGCCCACTGGCCATTTGCGTAGAGGGCGGATTCCCCCTGACCCCTGTATCTTATATTTCGGGCGCTGGAGTCCGGGCGCCTGATCTCAGATGTCGCGCGTATATAGGAGAAACCAACATATGGAAAGGATTAGATCGCAGTGAACCTACAAACAAAAAACCGCACCAAATGGCGCGGTTTGATGTGTTCGTATGCGTGCCGCAGATTAGCGACGAATGCCCAAACGCTTAATCAGATCAGTGTAACGCTGTTCTTCTTTTGCTTTTAGGTAATCAAGAAGCTTACGACGCTGCGCAACCATTTTCAAAAGACCACGGCGACCGTGGTTGTCTTTTTTATGGAATTTGAAGTGCTCTGTCAGTGTTGTGATACGTGACGTTAGAATGGCAATTTGAACCTCGGGGGAACCTGTATCGCCTTCTTTCGTCGCGAATTCTTTCATGACGCGTGCTTTTTCTTCAGCAGTAATCGACATCGGGGTCTCCTTTGTGTTTAAGGGTTATGGCACAAGCCGGGATGTCGTCCAGCAAGGCCCTTGGAGGAATCTGTTTTCACAGATCAGGCGCGTATACTGAAAAATCTGAGATTTGCAAAGAGGATTCTATGCATGTGTTTGAACCACAATACTGGACGCATCAAATGGGCGGTTGCAGTTGAATGAACAGGGGCGCATTTTTCAAAATCACGCCGCAGCGTCGTGGTTGGAACTTTCCAAAGCCAAAGATCGACTAAGCAGAGAAACACGCAGGCGTGAACTGCGCATCGGATCGCTGCCCACCGCTGCGACCGAATTGGTGCCGGACGCTG
>CAXACF010000265.1:0-3466 GCA_963967125.1 uncultured Rhodobacterales bacterium
AAACGGGTTAAAATCCGATTTGTTTTACATTGGTGCGCTGGGATCATCACGCACGCATGCCAAACGTGTGGACCGTTTAAGCGCGCTGGGGTTTACGGATGATCAAATCGGGCGCATTCAAGGGCCCGTTGGGTTGAATATCGGCGCGGCAACCCCTGCCGAGATCGCCGTTTCGATCATGGCCGAAGTGTTGGCCCAACTGCGGGTCCCAAAATGAAGTTTGGAAAATTCGACGTCGATGGGGCTGCGGGCGCAATATTGGCGCATTCAATACAGACGCCCAAGGGTCGTATGCGCAAGGGTATCGTGATCGGCGCGGACGACATTGCCGCGCTAAAATCTGCAGGGATCACATCGGTGACAGCGGCACTGTTAGAACCTGGCGATGTGCATGAAAATGATGCGGCCCAACATTTTGCACAGGCGATTTGCCCCGATCCGCAGGCGGTTGGCCTATCGCTCACCGCGCCATTTACAGGCCGTGTGAATATTATTGCAGAGGGGCCCGGTGTGGTGCAACTGGACGCCACGCGCCTGATTGCGGCAAATTCAGTTGATCCAATGATTTCGGTCGCAACAGTTCCTGAATTTCAACAAATGACAACTGGCGGTTTGGTCGCAACGATCAAAATCATCAGCTATGGTGTTCCCCAAGCGAAATTGGATTTGGCCTGTGATTTGGCCCGCGACAGTATTTGCATGTCTGCACCAAGCTTGCGCTCTGCCGATCTAATCATATCGGATACAGACGGCGGGGCTGGTGATAAAGGCAAAGATGCAATTGTAGCGCGGTTGGATATGCTGGGTGTGGCATTGAACAGCGTCCAAATGGTGCCCCATGACGCCGAAAGTATTGCAGCGGAGATCACAAAATCGCAGGCGGATTTGGTCATGATCCTATCAGGGTCGGCCACATCGGATTGGGCGGATGTGGCGCCGACCGCCGTTTCGCAGGCGGGTGGTGACGTGCATCGGTTTGGCATGCCTGTGGACCCCGGGAATTTATTGTTCCTTGGCAGCATCGGGCCAAAACCCGTAATCGGTTTGCCAGGATGCGCCCGATCCCCTGCATTGAACGGGGCGGATTGGGTTTTATCAAGAGTGGTCTGTGGTTTGGATGTAACGGATGCGGATTTCGCGCAGATGGCCATTGGCGGCTTGCTAAAGGAAATTCCAACGCGGCCACAACCACGCCGTCCCAAGTCCCGTACAAAATAAAACGCGGCCCTGAAGAGAGCCGCGCAAAATCATAAAATCAGGATGGTGATTATTTGGCAGCCAATGGGCCAATCATCATGGTCATTTGGCGACCTTCCATTTTCGGCATGTTTTCAACTTTGCCGTGTTCTTTCACGTCCTCTGCAACGCGGTGCAACAAATCACGTCCCAAATCCTGGTGCGCCATTTCGCGACCACGGAAACGCAGGGTGATTTTCACCTTGTCGCCTTTTTCAAGGAACTTCAGCACAGAGCGCATTTTCACATCATAGTCGTGGGTGTCGGTGCCAGGACGGAACTTCACCTCTTTGACTTCGATGATCTTTTGCTTTTTGCGCGCCTCAGATTCGCGTTTTTGTTGTTCGTATTTGTACTTGCCGAAATCCATGATCTTACACACGGGCGGCGTTGCATTTGGTGAAATTTCAACCAAATCCAATCCGGCTTGATCGGCCAAATCCATTGCTTTTGCTGGGGAAACTACACCGACATTCTCGCCGTCTGCGCCGATTAGGCGAATTTCGAGTGCTTTGATACGGTCATTTACGCGTGGACCGGTGTCGCGCGACGGAGGCGCGTTGTGAGGCTTACGAGCTATTGTTTTCTTCCTTGTTCAATCAAAATTGCGAGGGCAACTTAACCACGGAGCCCTTTGTTTTCAAGCGTTAATAAAGCAAAAGCCACACCAAAGTGCGGCTTTTTTCACGCGGGGCGACCACGGGGCCACAGTTTTCAGGGGCGTTACCCAACAAAGGCCTTTTCAACCACATATTCTGCGGGTTCCGAATTGGCGCCCTCGCGCAGACCATAGCCTTCCAGGATCTCTTTGATATCTGTGTTCAACCCAATCGATCCGCAGACCATCGCGCGATCTTTATCTGGACCAAAATCGGTTACATCCAAATCGGTGAACAATGTCCCATCCTTGATCAATGTAGTGATCCGGCCCATCTTAGGGCTGTCTTCGCGGGTTGTGGTTGGATAATAAACCAGTTTTTGCAGGTTTTCCGCGCCCACCAATTCTGCCATCAATTCATCGTTTTTGACCTGATCCACCAGTTGGCGACCATATTCTAATTCCGCAACTTCGCGGCAGGTGTGTGTCAGGATGATCTGATCATAATCTTCATAGGTTTGCGGTTCACGAATAAGCGAGGCAAAGGGCGCAATTCCCGTACCTGTTGCGAAAAACCACAAACGTTTTCCAGGCAGCAGCGCATCATGCACCAATGTGCCCACAGGTTTGGGGCGCAAAATAATCTGATCGCCTGATTTGATATGCTGCAACCGACTGGTCAAAGGGCCATCTTGGACCTTGATCGAGTAAAATTCTAATTCGTCATCCCACGCGGGTGAGGCGATGGAATAGGCGCGCAAAAGCGGTTTTCCATCATCCTTCAACAGGCCGATCATCACAAATTCACCTGATCTAAAGCGCAGGGATTGTGGACGGCTAACACGAAAAGAAAATAGACGGTCCGTCCAGTGTTTTACGTCTATTACCGTTTGTGCATCTGGCAGGGTTGGAACTTTGGTGGCAGTCGTGGTTGTCACGGGGGTATACTCTGTCATGTTTGGTTGTCACTTTGCTTTTACGCGGTTTTGTTGGAATTTGCTAGGCGCTTTTGCGCAGACGCGTTTGATAATCATGCGCGGACCAGTTTGACCGAAACAGCCACTCTGCTTCTGGTTGACGCGTTGCAAGGGCCTCTGACACCTCAACATCATCAAACCCGCTGCGCCGCGCCATTGCATATTGGTCGGAAATCACATGGCCATAGGCACGCAAATGCCCCGAAAATCCCATCAGGCGTAAAATACGCGCCAGGCTAAATCCCCGACCATCCGCAAAGGACGCAAATTCGATGCGAATAAGCGTTAGGGTATCCAAATAGTCACTGAGTGCGTTCAAATCTTGATCCGCGGATATATCAAGCGCGCGCGTCTCCTTATTTAAGGTATCCGCACGTTCATATGTGATTTCTTGCTCTGGGGTTGAAAACCCCTCATCATTGATGATCACGGTCATGTCATATCCTCTGCAGGTGTCAGCGATGGTGTTTCGAAATGTATGCCGCATTCCGTTTTTTTGTAAAACTGGCATCATACGGCTTGATAGCGCTTCTAGTCGCAGTGTTTCCTGCAAATATCAACATGGCAGTGAACAGCATCGATTTCGGTCTGCCGCACGAAATTCTATGGTGGCGGCTTCCGTTTCAGTTGGTGTTCATCGTTTGGGTATATTGGT
>CAXACF010000266.1:0-3451 GCA_963967125.1 uncultured Rhodobacterales bacterium
GACTGGATTTCCACACTTGCCAAACTCTTGCGAAATCCAGATAGTTCAAGTGGGATATAGGTGTTTTCTTCGTATTGAGCGATTTATAAAATGCCAAACTAAGGATCGAAAACATTCGCTGCCCCGACACGGTATCGTGCTCCTCATTCTTTGCGGTATTTATCACTGCTGACGTTTAAAATTCAAAAAATTATGGGGTAAATTAATACCTATTTCATTATGCATTGTTTTTAAACAATTATTTGTTATTTCATGCGCTTGACTGTGCAATTTAACCCTATATAACGCCCCCATGAATTGCACGGGGGTTGGCCCCGTGTTTTAACTTTAGGGTCATCTTCGATGAAAACATTCTCTGCAACGCCAGCAGACATCGACAAGAAGTGGATCATCATCGACGCCGAGGGCGTTGTTTTGGGCCGTCTTGCATCGATTGTTGCAACACGTCTGCGTGGCAAACACAAGCCATCGTTCACACCACACATGGATTGTGGCGACAACGTAATCGTTATCAATGCTGACAAAATTCAAATGACAGGTAACAAGCGTCAAGAGAATTTTTATTGGCACACGGGCCACCCAGGTGGCATCAAATCACGCACAAAACAGCAGATCCTAGAAGGCGCACATCCAGAGCGCGTGGTGACATTGGCTGTGAAGCGCATGCTGCCAGGCAACCGCCTAAGCCGCAAAATCATGACCAACCTTCGCGTTTACGCGGGGTCTGAGCATCCGCATGAAGCACAATCACCAGAGGTTTTGGACGTGAAGTCTATGAACCCTAAAAACACACGGGTTGCATCATAATGAGCGAAGAAATCAAATCCTTGGGCGACCTAGAAGCAGTCGCTGGCGGTGCAGAAGCAGTTGTTGAAATTGCAGCACCTCGTGAACCCGTCCGTGACGAATTGGGCCGTTCATACGCAACAGGTAAGCGTAAAGACGCTGTTGCACGTGTTTGGATCAAACCAGGTTCAGGCAAAGTCACAGTCAACGGCAAAGAGATGAACGCATATTTTGCGCGTCCCGTTTTGCAAATGATCCTACGCCAACCATTCCAGGTTGCAGGCGTTGAAGATCAGTTTGACGTGATGGCAACTGTCAAAGGCGGCGGTCTGTCAGGTCAGGCGGGCGCGGTCAAGCACGGTATCTCAAAAGCGCTTCAGCTTTATGATCCTACCCTACGTGGCGCATTGAAAGCCGCAGGCTTCCTAACACGTGACAGCCGCGTTGTTGAACGTAAGAAATACGGTAAGCGCAAAGCGCGTCGTTCTTTCCAGTTCTCAAAGCGTTAATACACGTTTTAAAATTTATACAATTAAAACAAGCACTTACGTATGTTGGTGCTTGTTTTTTTATGTCCAAATTGTGTAGCATTTTGCTTGCTACATTGACTTTACGGTTAGCAATGTCAGCATAATTGTAGCATTTAGGGTTGCTACGATATGGCTTATTACAACGATAAAGTAGAACACGAGAACGGTAGGTTGGTGCTTTTCAAGCGAGACTTAACGATTAACTCACCTAACGCAAAAACTCGCCGAACACCTAAATGGTATATGAAGAGGAAACCAAAATCGCTGACAAGCAAGATTTTAGCAGAGTACCACAGCAACTTTCTGCTGCTGTTGAATTGATTGAGCAGTACTTTTTAGGTGAGAAAAGCGGTGAAGTAGAACAGCGTTTGACTAAGATTTTGGAAGGGTATGAATAGTTAAAACTTTTTACTTTTCCTACCAAACTTGGAACAGATGGTGTTAACTATGGAACTGGATTTGGAAGGCTTGAGAGAAAAATATGATTGATTTAACCTTTTGGTTACCATTTTTGCTAGCGTCAATTGCGCTGAACATAGCACCAGGACCGGATCTACTCTATATTCTTACGAAAACAATTCGACACGGCAAAAAAGTTGGGTTTGCTTCTGCTGTCGGAGTTTGTACCGGAGCGTTGTTTCACGTTTTCATTGCCTCGCTCGGCTTGTCTGCGATTTTGGTTTCCTCTTCATTAGCATTTAGTTTAGTAAAATATATAGGCGCTGCCTATTTGCTTTATCTAGCCTTCCAAGCGTTCAGGTCGTCAGGTTATGATTTTCAGATTGATGTTTTAACTGAAAAGCCAGAGAGTGTGTTTCAAGCGTTTAAGCAAGGTGTTTTGATTGACATTTTGAACCCTAAAGTTGCGATTTTCTTTATGGCATTCCTACCTCAGTTTTTAAGAGAAGATGCGGGCTCGGTATCGGTACAATTATTCTATTTAGGGCTGATAGTGATTGTTGTCGCTATTATTGTTGAGGTGTTGTACGTGTTGGCGACTGATAAAATATCAGCAAAACTGAGAAGCAGTAAAAGATTTAGTATTTGGTTAGACCGAACGGTAGGAGTTGTTTTTGCTGGCTTAGGAATTAAATTGGCGACATCTTCAATGTAGTGGATTTTGGAAGGCTTGGTTGAGCGTTTTACGTAGCATAAACGTAGCATAATTTTTAACTACGCATAACATATTGTTATTGCTTATAAAATTACAGGTTACGGTTAGCGAAGCGTTAAGTCGTTTTACAAACAAGATTTACAAAAGGATCCAAATTATTTTGGGTCCTTTTTTTGTTGGGGGGGAACACATGCAATATGTTTACTTGCTGATTGCCGTTGTGTTCGAAGTATCGGGAACCATGTTGTTACCCGTCAGTCAAAATTTCACGCGCTTGATGCCAACCGCTACATTGATTGCATGTTATTCTGCGTCGTTTTATTTTCTGACGCTTGCGTTGAACACGATGCCGATTGCAGTGGTTTATGCCACTTGGTCGGGATTGGGGATATTCTTGATCACGGTGTTTGGATATTTTGTGTTTCAACAATCCCTAGAATGGCGGGCAATTTTGGGATTGGTAATGATTGTCGGCGGAGTTATCTTGGTCAACACCTATGCCCCGCATAAGTGAATGCGATAGTTAAATCGCTATCTCAACCATAACAGACGGCACCGTAAAGCGCCGTCCGTAAATATTTGAACTTAATTATCTTTCTTCGACATCCGTTTGCGTTCGTGCGGGTCAAGATAGCGTTTGCGCAGGCGGATAGACTCGGGCGTCACCTCAACCAACTCATCATCATTGATATAGGCAATCGCCTCTTCCAATGAAAAATTGATATGTGGAGTTAGGCGCACCGCATCATCGGACCCAGAGGCGCGCACGTTGGTTAATTTTTTACCCTTCAGTGGGTTCACCTCAAGATCATTATCGCGGCTGTGTTCGCCGATGATCATGCCCTGATACACTTTGGCCTGCGGGCCGACAAACATACGGCCGCGCTCTTCTAGGTTCCAAAGCGCATATGCCACGGCCTCACCGTCTTCCATAGAAATCAACACGCCCGCACGACGCCCAGGGATTGGCCCTTTATAAGGGGCCCAACCGTGGAACACGCGGTTCATGATGCCTGTGCCG
>CAXACF010000267.1:0-3441 GCA_963967125.1 uncultured Rhodobacterales bacterium
GGCTCTTGTTTGTCCCAAAACAACTGGGTTAACAGCTTCTAAATGAGAAGGATTAGCTGTTAAACTGACGTGGTGGTAGTTGGCATGGGCGCGGATCATGATGCGCCCATTGCACCTGTGATCCTCGGACAACCTTATAGGTGTTTACGGTTGGCGACGGGTGTGGTGTATATGGTTTTGCATCGGCCGATGTGTAGCAATTCAACAGAAGCGGCCGCGGAACAGGGTTTTTCGACGACGGCGAATAATGCAAAGTGCGTGCATTATGGATGGTGATTGAACCCGCCTTGCCCGTCATGTATTCTACGTCGTCCATGTTGATATTGGCGGCATCTTCGTCAGATAACATTCCCGTCCAATTCCCATCGTCGTCGTATTGATTGAACAGATCCATATTGTGTGAACCCTGCAAGGCAGCGAGTGGACCATTATCCATTGTCGTGTCCGCCAAATAGCAACCGATGGTCAAAACATTGTAATTTGTGTGTGGAAAAAATTGAATGTCTTGATGCCATTTGACCGTATCAGATGCATCGAACCATTTGAAATTCAGTTTCGAATGATGAAACACAACGTTTGGACCAACCAGATCGGCAGCAACATCTGCCATCAATCCGGTTGAAAAATTCCAATAGGCATCACTTGCTGTATCAGGGGATTTAAGACGCCGCAGCACGGGGTTATTCGCGCTGTGATCTGGGCCAATGTCAAACCGATCATCGCTTGCGCTTACGCCTTTGCTTTGTTCTACAAAATCCTGTGTTGTGTCTTGGAGAGATTTCAAAATATCAGGGGGAACGATTTCGTCGACGTTTACAAAACCTTTGTCAAAATATGCCTCACGCTGTTCTTGGGACAGGACGCGCGCGGGATAAGAAAGAATTTCATCTGGTGTCATTTTAGCCCCCAAAACGTTATCATCATCTGAATGAGGCCAATTTCATACACGCCTGTCAAGGCCATAGCCTTAATTGCTTAGTGTCAGATCACTTGGCATTCGGTAATTCAGAACGGTTGCTGCGTTGACTATATCGTTGTCATGGGCTCGCTTTTTTGCGGCTGCATGATCCAATCCGTGGTCAAGCCAACGGTTAATCAATCGGCGTTCCAACTCGTCGAAATCGGCCTCAACAAAAACGGAATAGCCCCAGAACTGACTTAGGTCGCGCCAGTCGTCTTGATCTAGCAGTAGGTAGTTGCCTTCTACGATTACATATTGATCGCCACCCGCAATTTTTGCCGCATTGGGTATTGTAGAATCTTTCGCACGATCAAACAGTGGAATGGACACTTCGTCATCATTCAACAGGTTTTCCAAGGTCGATTTGAACGCCGATACGTCAAACGTCATTGGCGCTCCTTTGCGATGCAGTAACCCTTTCGCAATCAGGGTTTCGTTATTCATATGGAACCCGTCCATGGGAACAATGGCGGCTTGTTTTTTTGCACGGTTCAGCTTGTCACAGAGGCATTCGGCCAATGTGGATTTCCCAACCGCGGGTGGCCCTGCGATCGCAACTAGGCAGCGTTTGTCTGATTGGAGATGTGCCGACAACGCATCGAAAATGCGATTTGTTGTGTGTTCCAACGTCATTGGTCGTATGCGTCCTACGTCGGGTTTTTTGCGCCTGTCATATAGGCGACGGCGTCAGACATCTCATGGTCTTTTGGGTCTATAACGGTCAGTCGTTTTCCCAAACGGTGAATATGAATACGATCACAAACTTCAAAAACATGTGGCATGTTGTGACTGATCAGGATGATCGGAATGCCACGAGATTTCACGTCTTGGATCAACTCAAGAACACGCCGACTTTCTTTTACGCCTAGGGCGGCTGTTGGTTCATCCAAAATGATGACTTTCGATCCGAATGCGGCTGCACGCGCCACGGCGACACCTTGGCGTTGACCACCTGACAGTGTCTCAACCGCTTGGTTGATATTCTGAATGGTCATCAAGCCCAACTCAGATAGTTTTTCACGCGCAAATTCTTGCATACGCTTTTTATCCAATTGCTTGAAAACAGATCCCATAATACCCGGTTTGCGCAACTCGCGTCCCATGAACATGTTATCCGCAATCGACAATGCAGGGCTCATGGCCAGTGTTTGGTAAACTGTTTCAATGCCGTGCTTGCGCGCGTCAATTGGTGATGTAAACGAGACCGACTTGCCATCCAAGTATACGCTGCCTTCGTCTGGTGTGACCGCGCCGCATAGTGCCTTGATCAGGGTTGATTTACCCGCGCCATTGTCACCAATAACGCCCAAAATTTCACCGGGCATCAATTCAAAGTCACAGTGATCTAGCGCCGTCACACGACCGTAGCGCTTCACAAGTCCTTTTGCAGAAAGAATAGGTTCCATTAGCTTGTTACCTTTCTGATCCATTGATCAACTGTTACCGCGCCAATGATCAGCATGCCGATCAACATGAATGTCCACTGGGGATCTGCACCCGCCATCCGAAGGCCCAGTTCAAATACGCCAACGATCAAGGCGCCGAAAAATGCGCCGACAATGGATCCGCGCCCGCCAAATAGGGAGATGCCGCCGATCACAACCGCTGTGATAGCCTGAATATTTCCCACCACACCTGTCGAGGCAGAGGGGGATACCGAACTAAACCGTCCGATCATAACCCATGCAGCCAAAGCGCAGATGAAACCAGCCAGCATATAAACAGACATCAATGTGCGGTGCACGTCTACGCCTGCAAGTTCAGCGGCCTCGGGGTCATCACCAACGGCATAAACATGACGCCCCCATGCGGTTGAACGCAGCGCGTAGGCCAAGATAATCACCAATGCCACCATCAGCACCACGCCAAAGGTGAATGTTGCGCCTCCAAATTTGATTTTAGTGCCCAAGAACTGCAGAAAGGCCGCCTGTTCTGCGATATCCTGACTTCGCAAAGTTTCGTTTGCTGAATATAGGTAGTTCGCGGCCAAAACGATTTGCCACATGCCCAGCGTCACGATGAATGGGGGAAGCTTTACGCGGCTCACCAGCCAACCGCTGATCGCACCAAGCCCAGTGCCAACAGCCAAGCCAAGCGCCACGGACATGGGCGCAGGAATTCCATATCGAAAACTAAATTGCCCCATGATCACTGTGCAAAATACAGCAATCGCACCAACAGACAGATCGATCCCCGCCGTCAAGATAATAAGGGTTTGCGCTGCGGCAAGAACGCCGACAATTTGAACCTGTTGCAAAATAAGGGTCAGTGCGAAGGGCGAGAAAAATTTTGACCCCAATAAAATGCCAAATAAAGCGATAGCAAACACAAGGACGATTAACGGAACGAGGGCAGGGGTCACATGAAGCGCGTGTTGCAAACGGCCGACGAACCCTTTGCGATGATCGTCGAAATCGGCCACTTCATCGGATGCGTCCGATACTGCCTTTTCATAATCTTGCGAAGATGACATTTACATT
>CAXACF010000268.1:0-3439 GCA_963967125.1 uncultured Rhodobacterales bacterium
TGTAGGGCATGTCGAAATAGGCGCTGTTTGAGGATGTTTTAATCTGTGCCTGCGGAGCAAGCGCAGTCACACGTTTGGCATAGGATTGAAACGACAGTTCATTGTTTGTCACAGACAAATTGGAAATCCAGTAAATGGTTCCTTAGGGTTTAATCACGATACAACTGAACTAAGGCGCTGAAGGGATGCACTGTCAGGTGTATCACGCCTAGTACATAAAAATTTGAATGCGACTGTTTAAATTCTATTTAAAATTTCAGGAGGCAAAAACATGCGTTGGTTCATAGGGTTTTTGATGTTGGCAACAGCCACATTTGCAGATGTGAAAGACGAGGTTCAAACCACAATCGCATCGCAGTTAGATGCGTTTTTGCAGGATGATTTTGCGCGTGCTTTTGAATACGCAAGCCCGTCAATACAGCGTATGTTTCGCAATTCTGATAACTTTGGAATGATGGTGCAGCGGGGCTATCCAATGGTGTGGCGCCCTGCAAAATCGCGATTTTTGGAATTTGCGCAGGATCAACGAGGCCCCTATCAGCTGGTTGAAATCACCGACAGCGATGGCCGCATTCACACCCTGCGCTATGACATGATTGAAACGCCAGCGGGCTGGCGTATCAGGGGTGTGCAAGTATTGCCGGGAACGGCATTTTCGTCCTAGACGACCAACGCCTTAGACAAATTTCCCTGCCAAGGCATCATCGATCAATGCAATCGTTTCGTCGATCCCGTATAGGGCGATAAACCCACCAAACCGTGGACCTTGCGAGGCTCCTAACAGAACTTCGTATAATGCGCCAAACCATGCGCGTAGCGGATCAAACCGTTCACGGCCACAGGCGTACACGACAGATTGCAATTCTTCTGCATCCAATCCGCCCTCCCAGGCTTTCAATTGATCGCGAAGGTCAATCAGCGCCTCACGCTCAAGATCGGTGGGCATGCGATATGTCTTGGTTGGTTTCACAAAATCATTGTAATAGCGCACAGCAAATCCCGCTGCCTGATCTAATTGTGGGTTGGCCTCTGGGCTGGCGTCGGGCGCATACCGACGGATAAAGCCCCACAGCTGATCCTTGTCATCTGCATTTGCCACCGCTGCCAAATTCAACAGCATGGAAAATGGCACAACCATATCCGATTGGGGCACTTCGCCGCCATGAATGTGCCATACAGGGTTGTTGCAACGCTGTGCCTCATCCTGCCCTGCATAGGCGCGCAATTGTTGATGGTACTCATCCATCGCCTTTGGGATCACATCAAAATACAAACGCTTGGCTGTTTTTGGCTTTTGATACATGAAATAGGACAATGACTCGGTGCTGGCGTAGGTAAGCCATTCATCAATCGAAATCCCATTTCCAGAGGATTTCGAAATCTTTTGACCCTGATCATCCAAGAACAATTCATAGGTAAAGTGTTCAGGTTTCTTGTGGCCCAAAATTTCGCAAATACGGTCATAGATTGGGGTATTTGTCGAATGGTCTTTGCCATACATTTCAAAATCAACACCCAGTGCCGCCCAACGCGCGCCGAAATCTGGTTTCCACTGTAATTTCACATTGCCACCTGTGACGGGCAGCGTCCATTCGCGTCCATCCTCATCATCAAAGGTGATGGTTCCATCCTTGGCGTTAACCTCTTTCATCGGAACGTACAAAACACGGCCCGTTTCAGGATGGATGGGCAAGAAAATAGAATAGGTTTGGCGGCGCTCTTCCCGCAATGATTTCAGCATCACTTTCATTATGTCGTCGTACCGCTCTGCCGCGCGCAACAACACCTCGTCAAAGGCGCCAGAATTATAAAACTCTGTCGCGGAATAAAATTCGTATTCAAACCCAAAGGTATCAAGAAAACGTCGCAACATCGCGTTGTTGTGATGGCCAAAGCTTTCGTATTCCCCAAATGGATCGGGAACAGATGTCAGGGGTTTTTGCAGATGCTCTGCCAATTCTTCTTGGTTTGGAACGTTGCCCGGCACCTTGCGCATGCCGTCCAGATCATCGGAAAAACAGATCAATTTCGCGGGAATATCGCAAATTTCACGAAACGCACGCATGATCATCGTGGTGCGTGCAACCTCGCCAAAGGTGCCGATATGGGGCAAACCAGAGGGGCCATATCCTGTTTCAAATAGGACATATCCCTTTTCAGGCGGCGCTTTTTCATAGCGTTTCAATACACGGCGCGCTTCTTCAAAGGGCCATGCTTTTGAGCTAAGTGCGGCGTCGCGCATATTTGACATCTTTTTTCTCCAATATCGTGGGACTCAACAGGTCCACCAAGTGTTCGCCTCTTAATGTGTTTTCCAAACACTCGCAAGCGCGGCGAATGCGCCACTTGCATGGATGACATACGCCCCATATCTTGGAATAGATGACTAAGGACTAAAATTATGACGAATTCAGATGAACCCAAAATCCTAACCGAACAGGACTGTCTTATTGCTTTGATGGTCAGCATCACAATTGCGGATGGGAATGTGCGCACAGCTGAATTGGTCAAAATCCAATCTGCGGTCAACAACCTGCCGATTTTTGGCACCTACGACATCGGGCGTTTGAATTTGGTATCCCAAATTGTTTTTGACCTTTTCGAAAACGAAGATGGGCTGGACGCATTGTTCGGATTGGTGCGTGATATTCTGTCTGAACGCCTACATGAAACGGCCTATGCGCTGTGTTGTGATGTTGCGGCGGCTGACGGCATGATCTTTGAAACGGAGCTGCGCCTACTTGAGGAAATGCGGTACGAACTGAACATTGATCGCCTGCATGCAGCTGCGATTGAACGCGGTGCACGTGCGCGGCACATGACGATTTAATACTCCATCCGCGCCCAGCGATACAGCAGGCCATGATGCAATCGGCGGGCGCGTTTGGCCCAATCGGACGCGCCGCGCGGGCGATCAGTCTTGGCGTGATCCACTTTGGCACGTTTTCCAAAATCCTGAACAAATATGGCAAAGGCAATTTTGCGCCCTTCGCTTATCTGATACCCTCCTAGGGCGCTTACGAAATTCAGTGTCCCAGTTTTTGCGGCGATCTGCGCACGTCCTGTTTTGTCCAAGTTTCCGTTGAATTGACGTGATTTGATCGGCTTCAGTAGAGGCACAAATTCTGGAAATATCTGCTCTGCCCGCGCCATAGCGCGCGCAAAGGAAATGGGTGAAATACGTGTGCGATCACTTAGACCAGAGTGATCTTTAAACGTGGCATTCGCCAAACCCAATCGCGCCTGTGCCCCTGTGTTCATTTTGGCAGCCGAGGCCGAAAATGATCCGCGTTCACCCGAGGACATCAAGCCCAAAACCCCGGCCGATAGATTGGTTGAAAACCGCAGCATGGATTTTACGATTGCGGACAAGTGAGCGCTTAGGTGCACCCCAATACCACGCCCCGCAGCGGCGAGAGCTGCAGCACAGGGGTCCGGC
>CAXACF010000269.1:0-3430 GCA_963967125.1 uncultured Rhodobacterales bacterium
CCCCCTCTGCGATTGTGCCAAATAAGAAATCATGGACCGATCAGTTTGAGGCAGCAGCTGTTGGATCAATTGCGGTTTTGTGCCTATTGGTTGCGGGCCTTGGCTATGGCGCATGGTCCGTATTTCAAGAAATCCAAAAGGTGCAGGTCGTTCCATCGGAAAATACGCCCATCGTTCTGTCGGAATTCAACGGTGCCGCCGAGGGTGAGGAAACCACTGATATTGTTGGCCTTTCCCCGGACCAGCGCAGCGATAAATTGGAACGCATGTATCGTCCCCCTGCGCTTGATACCCCGATCCTTGTGGCCCGTGATGCACCGATTTCAACGCTTGACCCCAACCGTTTTGCCAATTTCCCAGATCCCAAGACAGAAGAAGCATTGCCCACATTTGCGGGATTGGATGCCATTATCGCAGATGTCGTGGACGAGGTGAATTTGGATGAGGTGGCCAGTGTCGCCCCACAAGTGGTTGAAGAGTTACCACCCACCATCGCGATCGTTGCAACACGCGAAGCCTGGGTACAGGTCACGTCCTCGACTGGATCGGTCATCTTGGCCAAGATCATGCAGCCCGGTGAGGAATTCACACTGCCCCAGACCGAGGGTGCACCAACCATGCGTGCGGGCATGTCAGGATCCGTATACTTTAGCGTAAACCGCGAACTGTATGGTCCCGCAGGATCAGGCGGCAATGTCGTCAAAAATGTTGAATTGTCCGTGGCAAGCCTGTCAGAAACCTATACCCCTGCCATCATTGACAATGACGGCGAGTTGCGCACATTAATCGCGCAAGCCAACTTTGAAAGCTTTGACCTGCCATTAGATCAATAGATGTTTGATTGCACGAACGCTTTCTGTCAATTATACATTACACAACAGCAAACACGAGGTTGCTATGTCGCTGAACCATGTGCGTCCTTGGCGCAATATCTATCGCCGTAAATCTCGCCAAATTCATGTGGGCAATGTTCCAATTGGCGGGGATGCCCCCATCGCTGTGCAGACAATGACAAACACATTGACCACAGATGTCGCCGCAACAATCGCACAGGTCCAAGCCGCTGCCGAGGCAGGCGCAGACATTGTGCGCGTTTCTGTGCCCGATCAGGACAGTTCAAAAGCGCTAAAGGAAATTGTGAAAGAAAGCCCCGTTCCCATCGTGGCGGATATTCATTTCCATTACAAACGCGGGATCGAGGCCGCAGAAGCAGGGGCCGCCTGTTTGCGCATCAACCCCGGCAACATCGGATCAGAAGAGCGTGTGCGCGAAGTGATCAAAGCGGCGCGGGACAACAATTGTTCCATGCGTATTGGCGTGAATGCGGGATCCTTGGAAAAACACCTATTGGAAAAATATGGGGAACCCTGCCCCGATGCGATGGTCGAAAGCGGTCTGGATCATATCAAAATCCTGCAGGATAATGATTTTCACGAATTCAAGATCAGTGTGAAGGCCTCTGATGTTTTCCTGTCGGCCGCGGCCTATCAAGCATTGGCAGAAGCCACCGACGCGCCGCTGCACCTTGGGATCACCGAAGCGGGTGGTTTGATGAGCGGGACAATCAAATCCGCCATTGGTTTGGGCAATCTGCTGTGGATGGGTATTGGTGATACGATCCGCGTGTCCCTATCGGCCGATCCTGTGGAAGAGGTGAAGGTTGGATATGACATCCTAAAATCATTGGGCCTGCGCCATCGTGGTGTGAATATCATCTCGTGCCCCTCATGCGCCCGTCAGGGGTTTAATGTGATCAAAACCGTAGAAACATTGGAACAGCGCTTAGAACACGTCAAAACCCCGATGAGCCTGTCGATCATCGGCTGTGTGGTGAATGGCCCAGGCGAGGCGTTGATGACCGATGTCGGCTTTACAGGCGGCGGTAGTGGTCATGGCATGGTTTATTGGGCGGGCAAGCAAGATCACAAAATCAGCAACGATGATATGGTCGAACACATCGTCGAACTAGTCGAAAAACGCGCCGCCGAGATCGAGGCCGAAACCGAGGCGGCGGAGTAAGCAAGGCAGTCATTTCGTCCAAGGATCATGCGCGGTCGAAGCGAAGCAAAAGCCAATCGCGCGTGATCCAGCCCACGCCCATTCGGTCAATCCATGGGTGTGCCTTCGGCAAAAAAGTGCGGGGGCTTCGCTACCTCAGCCCTGTTCACTTCCCACCGGCATGTGCTCGATCGTTAGTGAACAATTGAAGCCAAAATCAGCCCTTATCATCAGCACGCCCGCTGAAAAACGCCCAAATCTTTAGCACCACCAATACCCAGGGCGTACCGTGCATCAACAAATCAAACCAATCAATCGCGCGGGTGAGATTGCCTTGCACCAGCATCCGCAGTTTTTCCCATACATGCGGTTCTGGAAACAGGGGGGCCAACCCGATGGTAGCACAGGCGACGATAAGGATGGGCCAATTGATCTTGGATACAAGTGTTCGCATAGTTTTCCCTTGCGCAGGTTCATCAGCATAAAGCAAAGTGCAGCAAACCTAAACACGATGGGCAAAGGGGATTAAAGTGGGCTTTTTATCGCAGCAATGGCAACGGTTCTGTGATCGCGTGGTTTGGTCACTGGAGGGGTGGCGCAATGTTTGGCAAACCGAACCCAGCCTGAAACAATGGATCGTGGCCAATTGTATTTCGACCCCTTTGGCGCTTTACCTGCCGCTGTCCGCGGCGGAAACGGCGATCATTATTATGGGCGGCATCATGGTATTGGCCGCGGAATGTATGAATACGGCGATTGAACGTGTGGTGGATGATATCGGTATGGACCGCCGTGATCTGGCAAAACAGGCCAAGGATGCAGGCAGCGCAGCCGTGGCCGTCACGGCAATATCGGTTGGTGCGGCCTGGGCCACCATTTTGTGCATGAATTTTTTGTGAAAGTGGCGCGGTTGACGGGGCTCGAACCCGCGACCCCCGGCGTGACAGGCCGGTACTCTAACCAACTGAGCTACAACCGCGCGTGAGGAGTGGGATATGTGTTTTCACATGGAGCGTCAATAGAGAAAACGCATCGAATGACATCTATTTAAGCATCGGCTGAAATTTGAAATATGTAAGCGACCGCCAAAGCCATTCCAAGGGTCCAAATCGGAATTTGGAAAGCCAAATGGGTGATATCCAAAGCTGAAACGTCCAGATGATCAGCACAATCAAAAATTGACCCCAGCCTTCTACCGAACCGAATAATCCAAAGCCAAAGCCATAAAACAATCCCGTCGCGATCACAGATTGCAGGATATAGTTGGTAAATGCCATGCGCCCTATAGCGGCCAAGCGAGCCTGAAGCGTATGCCAGATCGCCATTTCCAAATCAGCATAATGTACCCCACATAAAACAGCGCAACACCAATACTGCCCAAATAATTATAAACGCCACCATGCTGCAGCAGGCTGTAACTTGGGTCCCAGTT
>CAXACF010000270.1:0-3405 GCA_963967125.1 uncultured Rhodobacterales bacterium
TCAATTGCCCAAGCTTTCAGGCGAACCCAGAAAAGCATAACTGCCGCAGCGAAACGGTAATCGCGATGAACTTTGACAAAAAGGTGATCTTGATCGGTGGTACGGAATACGCAGGTGAGAACAAAAAATCTGTCTTCACTCTCTTGAATTACTTGCTGCCTGAAAAGGGCATAATGCCGATGCATTGTTCGGCAAACCATGCGGTTGGCAATCCAGTTGATACGGCCGTTTTCTTTGGCTTATCAGGTACCGGAAAAACAACACTTTCTGCGGACCCGCAACGTGTGTTGATTGGTGATGATGAACATGGGTGGTCCGATCGCGGCACGTTCAATTTCGAAGGTGGCTGTTATGCAAAAACGATCAATCTGAACCCCGAAGCGGAACCTGAAATTTTCGCAACAACCAGCAAATTTGGGACCGTGATCGAAAACATGGTTTTTGATCCTGAAACATTTGAACTG
Organism: uncultured Rhodobacterales bacterium; assembly: GCA_963967125.1. Lineage (GTDB taxonomy): Bacteria > Pseudomonadota > Alphaproteobacteria > Rhodobacterales > Rhodobacteraceae > HIMB11. Next base: position 465 of record CAXACF010000270.1, read on the forward strand.
GATTTCGATAATGACAGTCTAACGGCAAACATGCGTTGCGCCTATCCGCTTGAATATATCTCGAATGCTTCGGACACCGCATTGGGTGGACACCCCAAAAACATAATCATGCTGACGTGTGATGCATTTGGGGTTCTGCCGCCGATCGCGCGTCTGACACCCGCACAGGCAATGTACCACTTCCTTTCTGGTTTCACATCCAAGGTCGCGGGCACAGAACGTGGTGTGACAGAACCTGAACCAACATTCTCGACATGTTTTGGTGCACCCTTCATGCCGCGTCGCCCAGAAGCGTATGGCAACCTACTGCGTGAAAAAATCGCCAAACACGGCGCGACATGCTGGTTGGTGAACACAGGGTGGACTGGCGGTGCATACGGCACAGGATCGCGTATGCCGATAAAGGCAACGCGTGCCTTGCTGACCGCCGCATTGGATGGATCATTGGCAGAGGCGAAGTTCCGCAAGGACGAAAACTTTGGCTTTGACGTTCCCGTTGAGGTTCCTGGCGTTGACACAACGCTTCTTGATCCGCGCAGCACATGGAATGACCTTGCAGCATATGATGCACAGGCCGCAAAATTGGTGCAAATGTTTGCAGATAATTTTGAACAATATGTTCCCTACATCGACGAAGATGTGAAGGCCGCGGCCATTAGCTAAATTGCAAAAAGATGAAAATAAAAGGGCCGCCTCACGCGGTCCTTTTTTATTGTGCAGCGCGATAGGCCCGTTCAACCTCTAACAACTTCTGTTTACGCCACAGCCCACCTCCGTAACCCGTCAATGACCCATCCGCCCCGATGACACGGTGGCAAGGGATCACGATTGCAATTTGATTGGTCCCGTTGGCACGCGCGACCGCCCGTGTTGCAGTTGGATTATCAATCATCTGCGCCAATTGTGCATAACTGCGTGTTTGTCCCGCAGGAATATCACACAACGCCCGCCAAACGCGCTTGGTAAACTCTGTCCCGTGTAGCGCAAGCGGCAGATCAAATTCTGGACGTTCACCTGCAAAAAATTCAGTTAACTGTTGTTCTGTTTTCTGGGTTATCGGTGTGCTGCCAAACCCCATGTTGCCGCGACACGCACGATGCAGTTTTTGCATTTCACTGGGCAGCGCGCGACGGTCAACAAATTCTAACAAATGCAGATGGGTTTGATCCGCGGCGATAATCATTGGCCCAACAGGGGTATCGCAACAATGCAATGCAATCCCGCCTTCTCCGTTCAGATCGCTGGGGCGCAACCCCGTGACTTGTGTGAAATACTCTCTGAAGGCTGAGGCGCTTTCAAATCCTGCTTCCACTTGGGCGTCAATCACGCGGCCACCACGGCTCAGTTCGGTGAACCCTTGTCTAAGCCTTGAGAGCCGCGCCATTTCCAGAAATGTCATCCCGAAATGTCGTTTAAACAACCGACGTGTTGTGAATAGGTCATATCCCATTTTCTCCACATCCGCCTCACGCCATCGCCGCGCGGGATCCTTTTCAAGCGCCTCTAGCAAATGTTGCAATTGTGGGGCCTCGGCCGCAATCGCCCCAGTTGGATCACAGCGTTTGCAGGGTCGATAGCCCGCCTCAAAACACGCCGCTATGGTCGAGTAAAAGGTGCAATTTTTCCGATGCGCTGTGGGCGCAGGGCAACTTAGCCTACAAAAAATCCCTGTCGAGGCCACACCAACAAAGGCCTGATCCTCATAACTTTTGTCGCGCGCACAGAGTGCGGCGTACAATGTATCATCGTCTGGCAAATCAAATAACATGGAACCAGCATACAACGCATTGCCCCTGCGTCTGCCGTTTTTCGGGCGTCTTCGTAAAATTATGCAGGTTTTGTTGTCACCCACACACCGCCCTTGAGCCGTAGGGTGAAAATCATTTCTAATTCTGGTTCTTTTCCCGCCGACATTTCAAATTCAAAACGTGATAATAGCGTGACCAAGATAATGATCGCCTCCTGCAGGGCAAAGCTTGCCCCAATGCAAATACTTGGGCCATCGCCAAAGGGAAGATAGGCATACCTTTTAATTGTCCTCATGTTGAGCACGAAGGTCGTAGCCTGTTAAAGATCAATATTTCGCGCATTGCGAAATTTAATCTATCGCGCAGAGCCTAGTCGCGCTATCCATCAAAAAGATCTTGGGAGGATTTGATGCGTCTCGTAATTGGCCTGCTTCTAACACTGACTTTATTTGGCTGTTCACAAATGAACCTTGAACGCCCAAGTGACCCCTTTGGTGATTTTCGTCTGGGGCAGATTGCGATTTATGGTGAAGACATCACCAAAGGCCCCTTTTCCCGCGAGGCAACCGACGATGAAATAAAAGGCGCACTATACGTTGCCCTGCAACAACAATTGGGACAGTACAGTGGCGCGGGGGAATACCACATCGTCGTGATCGTTGATGCCTACACCTTGGGAAAGCCTGGTATTCCGTTGGTTTTCAGCCCCCAAACCGCACTTGGTTTCCGGCTAAGTGTGTGGGATGCGCAAACGATGACACGGTTTGATCTGACACCAGAGAAATTGTTATTTTTGGAAAATGCAAACCGCCGCACATTATTTGGATCAGGCCTGCGGCAAACACGAGAGGAACAAATTGTTTCACTCACCCAAAGCGTTGCACAGCAAATCGATACATGGTTGCGCGAACAACATGCAACCAAAGGATGGTTTGATCCAAATACAAAGGTTCAAAAATACGCGCTCGAAGAAATTGAAGCGGCCATTACCGAGTAACTTTTTACACTGTTGTAATATTCCCTCCAAACCTTGCTTTAGACACAACAAACGCTTGATTTTTTCGCGGTTTGCACATAAACGCCCGCGAAGAAACTAACCGGGTCAGACCGACCCCCAAACAACGAGGCGCACATAGCCATGGCAAAGGAAAAGTTTGATCGCAGTAAGCCGCATTGTAACATCGGCACGATTG
>CAXACF010000271.1:0-3402 GCA_963967125.1 uncultured Rhodobacterales bacterium
ATCGCACAAGGTGTGCGCAACGCAGTTGAGGCATGGGGGATGGAGCTATACGCAAGTGATCCGAGCGTTTATTCGGATACGGTCAGCGCCATCAAAACACCCGCAAATTTCAATGCGACCGACATTGTCACACTGGCTGCGGAAAAATATGGCGTGGCCTTCGGCGTCGGTCTGGGCGATGTGGCAGGCAAAGTGTTCCGCATCGGCCATTTGGGTAGCCTGACAGATGTGATGGCCCTATCGGGCATCGCCACTGCCGAAATGTGCATGAAGGATTTAGGATTGCCGATTGAATTGGGATCAGGCGTTGCTGCCGCCCAACAATATTATCGCAACCATTCGATGATCGAACAAAAGGTTGCCGCAGAATGAAGGATATCGTTGATAACATCCCAACCTATCAGGATATGTTAGAGGCCCACGAACGGATCAAACCCATCATTCGGCGCACGCCCGTGCGCACCTCTGATTACCTAAATGAACTGACGGGCGCCTCGCTGTTTTTTAAATGCGAGAATTTTCAGGAACCGGGTGCATTTAAGGTGCGTGGCGCAACGAATGCTGTTTTCGGCCTGAACGACGATCAGGCGCGCCTTGGCGTTGCGACGCATTCATCGGGCAATCATGCCTCTTGCCTGTCTTATGCGGCGATGCGTCGTGGCATCCCCTGTAACGTTGTGATGCCCCATACCGCACCCCAAGCCAAGAAGGATACCGTGCGCCGCTACAATGGCATCATCACCGAATGCGAACCCTCTACCACATCGCGTGAGGCGACCTTTGCCGAAGTTCAGGCCAAAACGGGTGGAGATTTTGTGCACCCCTACAACGACCCGCGTGTGATCGCGGGCCAAGGCACCTGTTCCAAAGAGTTCATGGAACAAACCGATGGCATGGATATGGTGATCGCCCCAATCGGCGGGGGCGGAATGGTGTCGGGCACCTGCCTGACTCTGTCAACACTGGCCCCTGAAACACAGATCATCGCCGCAGAACCCGAACAGGCCGATGACGCCTATCGCAGTTTTAAGGCTGGCTACATCATCGCGGATGATGCGCCCAAAACAATCGCTGATGGCCTGCTGGTGCCTTTGAAAGATCGCACGTGGCATTTCGTATCCAATCACGTCAGCGACATTTTCACGGCAACGGATGCAGAAATCATTGATGCAATGAAGCTGACATGGAAACACCTGCGGATCGTGATGGAACCTTCTTCTGCTGTGCCCTTGGCAGTCGTTTTGAAAAACTCCGATGTGTTTCGTGGCAAACGGGTTGGGATCATCATCACCGGGGGCAATGTTGATCTGGACAAGTTGCCCTGGATTGCCGCAGCATAAAATAACTCTTCTAAGACTAAAGGATTTCACCCATGAAAGACCTAAATACATTTGATGATTATGAGGTGGGTTATAACATCCCCGCCAAACCCGGAATGTCAGAGGATGACATTCAAACGCCTTGTTTGGTGCTGGATTTAGACGCGCTGGAACGCAATATCAAAAAAATGGGGGATTATGCGGCCGCGCACGGAATGCGCCACCGCGTGCATGGGAAAATGCATAAATCTGTCGATGTCGCCAAGTTGCAAGAAACGCTTGGCGGGGCCTGTGGTGTCTGTTGTCAAAAAGTATCCGAAGCCGAAGTCTTCGCACGTGGTGGCATTCGCGATGTGTTAGTCTCAAACCAAGTGCGCCATCCCGCTAAAATTGATCGCCTTGCCCGTATCCCCAAATACGGTGCGCGTGCGATATGCTGTGTGGATGATGTGACCAATGTCGCTGACCTATCCGAGGCCGCGGTGCGCCACGGCACGCAAATTGAGTGTTTGGTTGAAATCGACTGTGGTGCGGGACGCTGCGGGGTGACGACAACACCTGCGGTTGTTGAAATTGCAACGGCCATTGATGCGGCAGAGGGCCTAAAATTTGCGGGCCTACAAGCCTATCAAGGGGCGATGCAGCACTTAGACAGCTATGAGGAGCGCAAAGAAAAAATTGGCATCGCCGTTGCCATGGTTAAGGATGCCGTGGACACGCTGCGCACTAAAGGATTGGAATGCGACATCGTTGGCGGTGGTGGGACGGGGTCCTATTATTTTGAATCCACTTCTGGCGTTTACAACGAATTACAATGTGGATCCTATGCGTTTATGGACGCAGATTATGGGCGTATTTTGGATAAGGATGGCAAGCGTATCGACCAAGGCGAATGGGAAAACGCGATGTTTATCCTAACCAGCGTCATGAGCCATGCCAAAGCGGACAAAGCCATTGTTGATGCAGGGCTAAAGGTGCAATCCGTTGATAGTGGTCTGCCCGTGATTTATGGACGCGATGATGTGGAGTACGTCAAATGTTCTGATGAACATGGCGTTGTTATGGACACTGCGGGTGTTTTGAAAATCAACGACAAACTGAAATTGGTTCCAGGTCACTGTGACCCAACGGCCAATGTTCATGATTGGTATGTGGGCGTACGCAATGGCAAGGTGGAATGCGTTTGGCCGATTTCGGCGCGCGGACACGCCTATTAAATCTAAAACACTGGAAAGTACCTATAGGGCGCTGATCGCATTGGCGCCCTTTCTAACACTCCCGAATTGGACGACCCATGCTACTTGTACCTGAACGCGAAATCGCAAATCTGATGACACGCGAGGCGGCTTTTGATGCCGTTGAAAAAGTCTTTGCCGCGATGGCCGCAAACGACGCCTATAATTTCCCCGTCATTCGCGAAGCGATTGGACATGAAGATGCGCTTTATGGATTTAAGGGTGGTTTTGATCGGGCGGGATTAACGCTTGGCCTAAAGGCAGGTGGATATTGGCCCAACAATTTGGAAAAGTTTGGTCACATCAATCACCAATCCACAGTGTTCTTATTTGACCCTGATACGGGCATGCCCAGTGCCATGGTGGGCGGGAACCTGTTAACCGCACTGCGCACCGCAGCGGCATCATCTGTTTCGATAAAACATCTTGCGCGTCCTGATGCGCGGGTGATCGGCATGATTGGTGCGGGACATCAATCCACGTTTCAGTTGCGTGCGGCCCTTGAACAGCGGCGTTTTGAAAAGGTGATCGGATGGAATTACCACCCCGAAATGCTGCCCAATATCGAAAAGGTTGCCGATGAAGCGGGCCTACCGTTCGAGGCGGTGACGCTGGATGGGATGCAGCAGGCTGATGTGATTATATCCATCACCTCTGCCTTTGCGCCCTCTCTTATGGCTCAACATGTTTCCGCGGGATGTCACATTGCCTGCATGGGAACCGATACCAAAGGCAAACAAGAGGTTGAAGCCGCCTTGATCGCCAAAAGTACTGTGTTCACAGACGAAGTGGCGCAATCCATTTCCATTGGCGAAGCACAGCACGCCATCGCAGATGGCCTGATTACA
>CAXACF010000272.1:0-3401 GCA_963967125.1 uncultured Rhodobacterales bacterium
GGCCCGTATCCTTACGCAAACTCTTAAAGCAGCTTGGAGAAGAATTGGCGCCCCTCGCAAAACAAAAGGGCCTCTCGCTGCGCATAATCCCAGCAGACCTTACTGTAGTCAGCGACAATACGTATCTGCGACGAATCCTCCAAAACCTAATCGTAAATGCAATTCGATACACTGACACTGGAAAAGTCTTGGTGGGCGTACGCAAAAATGGTGGTTCAGCAAGTATTCAAGTCTGGGATACCGGGCCTGGAATACCCGAAGATAAACAAGAAGTAATCTTTGGAGAGTTTCAACGCCTGAACGCGAGTGCGAGTGCAGCCGAGGGAATGGGCCTGGGGCTTGCCATTGTTGAGCGTGCTTGTGCAATTTTAAAACATCCATTGCGCGTTCAATCCCGGGTTGGGATGGGAACCGCATTTATTTTAGATGCTCCAATAACTGAACCAGATCAGACGCATAACACGTCCTTATTTCCCTATGCCAAGATCACGGAAATGCCAAGTTTGGGGAATTTGGTGGTTCTACTAATCGAAAATGACCTTGCATTGCTAAATGCGCTTTCGATCACACTTGAAGGTTGGGGTGTTGATGTCTTAACGGCAACCACCGCGACCCAAGCACGTGAATTATTGACAGAGATTGAGTTATGTCCTGATGTCATCTTGGCTGACTATCAATTGGATGATGGAGAGTTTGGAACAGACGCGATTTTCGATATTCGTAACATTCACGGCAGCGTGCCAGCAGCAATTTTAACCGCCAATCGCTCTTCTGAAATATCAGCACTCTGCAAAAAGAACGAATTACAATTGCTGCACAAACCTATCGAACCAGACACACTAAGGCAATTTTTAGCTAGCCTGTCTAGGAAACAAGAACCCAGCTAAAGAAGAGAGCACCACGCTTACCTTTTATACATCACTATTTTCGCAAATACACATAGTACGCACCGCTTCCACCGTGTTTTCCGTGCGCTTCGCTGACCTGCAAAACCTTATCGCGCAGCGGCGGCATACGTAGCCACTGAGGTACTTGATGACGTAAAATACCGACTTGCCGTGGAATTGGCCCAGTATCCTTTTGAAATTTACCTTTCCCAGTTATGACCAAAACCAGACGCATGTTTCGCGAATAAGAAGTCATCACAAAATGAATGAGTGCTGAGTGTGCCTGTGCAACTGTCATTCCGTGCAAATCAAATGTCGCTTCAGGCGTACTTTTTCCCCGCTTCATCTTTTTGAACGACTTATAATCCATCTGAACTGGCGCAGTTTCGAGTGCGGTTGAAATACTGGGCTTTAGATCGTTTTTGACATTTTTTTGGGTGGCTTTTTCCCCAACATCAAACTTGTTTAGCTCAAATTTCTCTGTCTGTTTGATGGTCTTTTGTGGCTTAGGCTTGGCAACGGTGTTAATGCTTTGGGGCAACTTTAAGGGCGTTGCAGATTTTGCAACTTGCTCCCACAACTCCACTTCATCAGATTTCAGTTTTCTACGTGGCATGTTCGTTTTACCCACGGCTTAACGCAAGCGCGCGTTTTATAGGCAACAAAACGTATAATGAACCAGAATTTTTGATGCGGCCTGCTTCTTTGCCCGCTTTGGGGCCACTGCCAACAAAAATATCAGCACGCTGAGCACCTTTAATCACTGATCCCGTATCTTGGGCGATCATAAGACGGTTAAGCGGCTCTTTGCCATCCATCTTCATCCAAACCGGCGCACCCAAAGGAATAAACGCTGGATCAACGGCAATGCTGCGCATAGGAAACAATGATCGGTTCATCGCACCCTTGGGGCCGCGGTGGTTCGGAATATTCGAAATCTCTCGAAAAAACACATAAGAATCATTATGTTGCAGTAATTTCCTACCGTCGACAGGGTTTCGTTTTACCCAATTCTTGATGACCGAGGCAGAAACCTGATGCTCGTTATAGATACCTTGGCCTTGGGCCACCAGTTCTTTTCCAACCGAGCGATATTTGTGCCCGTTCTTGGCAGCATAGCCTACACGGACGATTGTTCCATCTTGCATACGCAATCGGCCGGATCCCTGCACCTGAAGAAAAAATAAATCAACTGGATCATCCAACCACGCGATTTCCAAACCGCGGTTTTCCATGACCCTGGAATCTTCGATCTCAGCACGCGTCAGCCACCGACCGCGTTTTGGAAGTTCGGGTGGTTTTTGGTAAATTGGATAAACAAATCGTCCCGTTTTGGCGCGAGATGCCTGCAATTCTGGTTCAAAATATCCCGTCAACAAACTGGGATCAGTCGTTTCAATTTTGATTGGTTTAAAAAACGCCTCAAAAAAAGTGTCCGCATCAGTTGTGTGTTGTCCAACGGCACAAATCGCGGTCCAATCGTTTGATTTTAGATCGGGACAGGTTTCCAAAAACGCTGTCAGCGCATCTGATTTTGCATCACTTGTCCAATTGGGCAAATTTGAAAACTCTAATACACTCACCTTAACTTCAGCGTGGACATGTGATCCCCACGCCAATGAAAGTACCAATACGTGTAATAGGGTTCGTATCATTCACTTGTTGCGACCAGTTGCCAGTTTGGATCACTGGACGACATATCACGCGCAAATGTCCAAACGTCCTTTTGCCGCTTAACCTGTTTTGAATCCCCTTCAATAACAGTGCCATCACTGTCCAACACCACGGATGTCATTTCAGCTGAAAATGCCACTGAAATTTCGGCCCAAGCTGTTGCACGATCAAATGTGGCGTCCGTCAAACGGGTTTCGCGTGTGCCTAGGTATTCCGCCTCAATGACAAGCCCTTTGGATTTGCGATCTTCGATAACCTGATCGAAAACATCCTCAATCTCCTCGGAAATGAAATCACGCACATCGTCGATGTTTCCATTTTCGAACGCCATCAAGATCATTTCGTAGGCATATTTCGAGCCTGCCAAGAAATCATTTACCGTAAAACTGCTATCACGTTGCTTCATCAGGGCTAATGCTTCCGCAGTTGCGCTGCCTTTTTCCGCATTGTCCAGGATATCGGCATCCTCTCCTCCCTCAATCACTTTGAAACTGGGGCGTTCTGCCTTTGGCGCCTCTTGTACCGCAGGTTTTTCAAATCCTTCCCGCGTACCAAGAACATTACGCAATCGCATGATCAAAAAAATCGCGATACCAGCCAATACCAAGAGTTCAATAATTGCAGGGCTCATAAGTTGCCTCGTCAGCTTTCTAGAAATTTACAACGTTAGCCCTTATGTAGGTAACAATGTTGGATGAGTCCACCAACGCAACGAATTGGAGTGAAAAATATGTGGCTATTGATCGCGTTTATCGCGGTACCGATAATCGAAATCGCCTTGTTTATTCAGATTGGCGGCTTTCTTGGGCTGTTTCCAACATTGGCTATTGTTGTCTTAAC
>CAXACF010000273.1:0-3399 GCA_963967125.1 uncultured Rhodobacterales bacterium
GATTTCCCCTGGGAATGCCGCGTTGGCAGAACAGGTTGATGATCCACGACAATACATGGTCGCCAACACACGTTGGAAATACATCTATGCCGAAGGGTTCCGCCCCATGTTGTTTGATTTGGAAAACGATCCAAATGAATTGACCGATCTGGGCACAAGCGCAGAGCATGAACCCATACGACAAGAGATGTTTGAAGCCCTTAGCGCATGGGCACGCCGATTGTCTCAACGCACCACGATGAGCCCCGCTGATGTGATCGCCGAACGCAAACGATCTCCTGCACGTGGAATACTGCTGGGAGCGCTTGATGAAACCGAAATGTCCGATGCTCAACGCGCGTTCTATGGGAAACGCAAGGGGCCAGAATTTGGAAATGTGCCTGAATGATCATTTCCAGCGCACGCGCATCAGGCCCATTCGTTTCAATCGGCTTTAACTTGGTAACTCAGGCGCCCACGTATCGCCCCAAGCATCCTGCCACAACGGCGCATATGTGACGTTTGATTTCGCACTGCCCCCTGTCCACAAATCATATTTGGGCACAGAATAGGTTTCAAAATGCGCAGATAATCGGTGACGCAGATTTCCAACAACGGATTTGCATGTTGGATCATCAATCAGGTTGGTTTTCTCATGCGGATCTTTGTGCAAATCAAAGAGCTGATCTGACATTGGAAATTTTTCTGATCCTTTGAACCGCATGGAATACATCCATTCCTGAGTTCTGATAGCACGCGTTTCTTCCTGCTCATAAAATACAGCATCCGAATTGCCAGTTGGATTGAATATATCCTGTGCCGCACTTGGCAGGCTGGGCACCATGTCCGATCCGATCATTGATGCAAGGGTTGGGAACAAATCAATTTGCGAAATCATACGATGATCGTTGTGCCCATGTTCCATCGCACCGCCTGCAATGATCAGTGGAATGTGATAGGAATGACGGTGTGCACTGGCAGGAAATGCAGCGGCACCATGTCCCCAAATCCCGTTATGTCCTAATGAAAATCCATGATCAGCCGTATAAATAACAATCGTATCGCGTGTCATATCCATGCGATCCAGTGCATCAAGGATGCGTCCTACACCCGCATCAATCAGACTGACTTGGCTAAAATAATTACGCAGTGATTGAATGTTGTTGGGCAATAACAAAGGCCCCTTAAACTGTTCGCGCACGCCACCCTGTGCGACGCGTAGGCCAAAACGCTCTAAAACCGCGCTATCCAGCCCTTCACGCGGGATCGAGTCCATCGTGGTTTCATCGTACATGTCCGCAAATTCGTTTTCTGCACGGCCCTTAATCGCGGGCCAATGACCATAGGGTCCATTATAGGGCACAAAGGCAAAGAACGGTTCGTTTGCAGACTGTGCCTCAATAAAGTCGACAGTTTTGTCAGTAAAGAAATCAACCGTATGACCGTCAAAGCGATACCGCTGTTCCTGATCAATCACATCATTTCCGTAAAAACTGGTCGTGTGGCCGTGGGGAAATGTGACCCAATGATCAAATGCCAGTTGCGGAACATCAGCAATGCCCAGATGAAATTTTCCGATTAATGCGGTCTTGTACCCCTGTTGTTTGAACATCTGAGGTAAGGTGTTAAATTCTGATATCGCTGACCAGTTGTGGGGCCAATGGGGCGCAAGCGTATAATCCAGCCAATTGTGAGTGCCATGCTGGCTGGGCATCAAGCCTGTCATCACGGACGCACGACAGGGCGAACACATTGCATTCACACAGTATGCGTTCGCAAATTTCACTCCACGCGCGGCCAACCCATCAATGTGGGGTGTTGAAACCTCATCATTGCCATAACACCCCAATAAATCTGCGGGCTGGTTATCTGACATAATCAAGATTACATTGGGTTGGCGTTGTGTGTTCATCTTCTGTTACTTAAGGGGTTATCTTTATGCAATTCTATCGGATAAGGGGCTTTCATCCATTTGTGCGATTAGATGATGATTTAAGCGCTCAGCAAAATAGGCGCGCGTTTTTGCCTGCGTTGGATCATCCCACAGATTGATTGTTTCCTTGGGATCAGACTTTAGATCGTAAAGCTCGCCCCAATCTTGATCTCGATAAACAGTATAGCGCCAATCTTTGGTCACGACGGATCGTACGCGTGCGGGCTCCGCAAACCCCAATCGCCGTCCCCCATCGTTATATTCGATCAAGGCTTCTGTACGCGGTCCCGCAGCACCTTGGGTGGCGGGTAAAAAGCTTTGCCCTTGGTTGCCGTTAAATGGTGCAATCCCTGCCCGATCCAAAATTGTGGCTGCAATGTCGACTGTCGAACAAAGCGCGTCAGTGGCCCCTGATTGACGGTTTTCAGGATCAGACCAGATAAAGGGCACCTGTGTGATGGATCGATATTGCAACGCGCCTTTTAGGATCATGTTATAATCGCCCATATAGTCGCCGTGATCCGAGTTAAAGCAGACAACCGTATCCTCATACAATCCAGCATCCCGCAAACCTTGCATCACATCGCCAATCGCATCATCAACAAAGGCCATCATGCCCGCACTCAGCGCCATCGCCTCTTTGATCTGTTGATCGTCTAACATCATGGCTGTTTGGGGTGTGAGTTGTTCACCAGCACCTTTCCAATTGTCGTGCAGCCATTTTAACGGCGGAGTCGGGTTTTGATTTGCATCATATGGCAAGGTTACCTCAAAATCATCGGGACTATACATATCCCAATATTTTCCTGGTGGATTAAACGGATGATGGGGGTCCGGAAAGCTGACGAAGGCGAAAAACGGTTCATCTTGGTCACGTCGTGATTTTAGATAGGAAATCGCGCTGTCGCGGATATAGGCGGTTGGATACAATTCTTCTGGAATTGGGGTGCGATAGGCCTGTGGGCAGGAATAGTTGTGCGGCAATTGATTTTTGGGATCATGAAGCGCCTGCCAATCAGGTGCGTTTTCGCGAAACCATTGGCGATAATGTCCCCCACATCTATCCCCGTGTGACGTAACCATATCCACATGCTGATACCCATAATAGGGCGTGGTTATGTCGTAACGTTCTTCACTTTCGTAGGCCTCTGGTTCCTCTTCATAGGGTTTTGTGCGTTTGCCCCGCCATGCCTCAACAACACTGTCATCTTTGGTGCGCCCGACAGGAGGTAGTCCTGTAAAGGGTTGCAGATGGCTTTTGCCAATGGCCGCGGTGTGATACCCTGCGGCCCCTAGCAACTCGACGAATGTCACCGCATTTTCGGGCAGGATACAGCCGTTATAGCGTAACCCATGCAAACTGGGGTACCGTCCCGTTAATAGCGACGCGCGATTTGGCATACACACGGGCGAGGCCGTGTAAAAGTTTTCAAACCGAACCCCCTGATCCGCAATGGCATCAATATTGGGTGTTTTTAAAACAGGAT
>CAXACF010000274.1:0-3392 GCA_963967125.1 uncultured Rhodobacterales bacterium
GGATTGGATTTTGCCATGGCCGCCCTCAGCCTAGAGGGTGAGGCCGAAATGCGCGAACGCCTTTTGGCCCTTTATTGGGAATTACAGGCCTATGAAGAAGTTCCTGAAATGCTTGCCAAACTGAAGGAACAGGGGTTCATCACCGCTATCCTATCAAATGGATCACCCGATATGCTGAACGGCGCGGTACAATCTGCAGGATTAGAAGCGCTGTTGGATGATGTCCTGTCCGTGGAAAGCGTTGGCATTTTTAAACCCAGCGCCAAGGTCTATGACCTGGTTGGTGAAAAGCTGGGCGTCGCCCCAAGCGAGGTTTTGTTTATTTCATCCAACGGATGGGACGCGGCGGGCGCCTGTGGATACGGTTTTCAAACCGTCTGGGTGAACCGCGCTGGCGATCCAATGGATAATCTGCCCGCAAAACCAAACTTCGAACTTGATGATCTCACACTGATCCCGGATTTGGCAGCACGCTAATGCCATACTTTACAACGTCCGATGGTTTAAACCTGCACTACACGGATCAGGGTGCAGGGTTGCCTATTCTATGTTTGGCGGGATTGACGCGATCAGGGCGTGATTTTGATTTTGTTGCCCCCCATCTAGATGATGTTCGCCTAATCACACTGGATTATCGTGGGCGTGGCGCGTCGGATTGGGCCGATGATTTCACCACCTATGCCGTGCCACGCGAAACGCAGGACGCAGTCGAATTATTGAATCATCTGGGTCTGGAAAAGGTTGCGATTTTGGGCACCTCCCGCGGTGGGTTGAACGCCATGTATATGGCTGCAACGGCCAAAGATCGCCTAATGGGTGTTGCATTAAATGATGTTGGACCCAAACTGGAACAAGCGGGTTTGAACATTATTTCCGATTATTTGGGCCGCCGCCCCGCCGCAAAAACCCATGCCGAGGCGGCAGAAGTGCGCGCACGCACCGCAACAGGTTTTGCAAATGTGCCCCCATCCCGCTGGTTAGAGGAAGCGCGCATTTTATATCAGGAACACCCTGATGGCCTGCATCTGACCTATGATCCAAAACTACGCGATGCGGTGATTGAGGGGTTCAAAAATGCCGGCGATGTGGATGCATGGCCCCTTTTTGATGCGCTAAGCGGTTTGCCCACGGCCCTGATCCATGGTGCAAATTCTGATTTATTGTCACGGGAAACCGCACTGGAAATGAAACGGCGCATGCCCAACATGCACCTGACCCATGTTCCAGATCGTGCGCATATTCCGTTTCTGGACGAACCTGACGCGCTTGTCACATTGTCCGACTGGATCAAGGAGATGAAAGATGGACTATAGCCGCATTCGCGCCGCCAATGATCGCCTAGTGGGCCATAAACGTGTGACCCCTCTGCTGTCGTCTCCGTTTTTGGATGAGATTGCGGGAAAGCGGGTTTTTGTGAAACCTGAATGTTTGCAGCACACGGGCAGTTTCAAATATCGCGGGGCATTTTCCGCGGTGTCGGCCTTGCCTGATGAAACACGTGCCAAGGGTGTGATCGCCTTTTCCTCAGGCAATCATGCGCAGGGCGTGGCCTTGGCCGCGCGTCAACATGGGATCAGTTCGGTCATCATCATGCCTGCTGATGCACCCAAGACAAAGATCGACAACACACGCGCCTTGGGCGCAGAAGTGGTTCTGTATGATCGCGAACATGAGGACCGCGATGAAATAGGCGCGCGTATTTCACGGGAACGCAATCTGACCCTGATCAAACCGTTTGACGAACCCGAGGTGATTGCGGGCCAAGGCACCTGTGGTTTGGAAATTGCGGAACAAACTGCTGAACTTGGCATCACGGATGCCGATGTTTTGGTCTGTTGCGGGGGTGGTGGCCTAACATCTGGGATCGCACTGGCATTGGAACAGGATGCGCCCAATTTGCGCGTGAGGCCCGTCGAACCAAAGGGATTTGACGATGTTTGCAGATCGCTGATCTCTGGTCAAATTGAACGCAACCCTACTACATTGGGTAGCCTGTGTGATGCAATTGTCACCCTGTCCCCAGGTCAGTTGACCTTTCCCATCATGCAGCGGTTGTGCCATGCAGGGATCACCGTGACCGAGGAACAGGCCCTGCGTGCCGTGCAACTGGCCCATGACAGATTGAAAATTACGGTTGAACCAGGAGGTGCGGTTGCACTTGCCGCGGCCCTCTTTCATGGTGATCAGATACCTTCAGACTGCGTGATCGCGGTTGCCTCGGGCGGGAATGTTGATAGAGATGTGTTCGAACGCGCGCTAACCGCATGAGGACATAAATGAAAATCGCAAAATTAGATCACATTGATCTACATTATCGCGTTGACGGGAACCCAAATGGGCGTCCCGTTGTTTTTGCAAATTCACTGGGCACCGATCTGCGCCTATGGGACGCGGTTCTGCCACTTTTGCCGCAGGGAAATTGTTATATCCGTTATGACAAACGCGGACACGGGCTATCGGCCTGTCCACCTGCCCCCTATTCCATGGGGACACTGGTGCGTGATGTTGAAGCATTGTTGGACCATCTGAACGTCAAAGATGCGCTGTTTGTCGGCCTGTCCATCGGTGGAATGATCGCGCAAGGATTGGCCGTAAAACGCATGGATTTGGTGCGTGCCATGGTGCTGTCCAACACGGCGGCCAAAATCGGCCAACCCACATTGTGGGAGGACCGCGTCAATGCGGTTCGCACATCGGGCATCGCGGCCCTGTCCGATGCGGTGATGGAACGTTGGTTTGGTGCCGATTTCCGTGCAACACCCGAATTGGCCGCATGGAAAAACATGTTAGAACGTCAACCTGACGAAGGCTATATCGGATGCTGTCAGGCGATTTCTGGAACGGATTTTTACACACCGACATCTGGATTACGCCTGCCGACCTTGGGGATTGCAGGATCAGAGGATGGATCAACACCCCCTGATTTGGTGCGCGAAACAGTTGAGTTGATCCCGGGTTCCCGTTTCGAATTAATCCGCCGAGCGGGACATTTGCCCTGCGTTGAAAACTCTGCTGAATACGCCCGTATCTTAACCGAATTCATGACAGAGGTTGGACATGCCTGATATTTTGTTGGTGCACGGGTCCTGCCATGGCGCCTGGGCCTTTCGCGATCTTGCGCCTGTACTTCAGGATTTGGGGTACACGGCACGTGCGATTGATTTACCTGGGCATGGGAACAACCCCCACCCCATCGCTGACATTACACTGGACCTTTACGCAGACGCGATTTTGGACGCGATTGAGGATGGCGCAATTGTTCTGGGCCACTCGATGGCGGGCTTTCCCATTTCAGCGGCAGCGGAAAAAGCGCCTGATCAAATTGATCGCCTAATCTTCCTATGCGCCTATGTTCCACGCAATGGCGTCTCCCTTACCGACATGCGCAAAGA
>CAXACF010000275.1:0-3379 GCA_963967125.1 uncultured Rhodobacterales bacterium
ATCCCGTTCGTATCCTCCCTATCTGATGATATCATCAATGCGGTTCCCCAATCATTGCGGGATGGTTCATACGGGCTGGGTGCGACGCAATCCGAAACAATTCGCAGCGTGATTTTGCCAGCGGCCCTTCCTGGTATTATTGGTGCGATCCTGTTGGCGACATCGCGTGCCATCGGTGAAACAATGATCGTTGTGATGGGCGCAGGTGCGGTTGCAAAATTTGCGGGCAATCCGCTTGAGGCACTTACAACTATCACAACACGTATCGTCAGCCAATTGACGGGTGATTTGGAGTTTGACAGTCCAGAAACGCTTGTGGCGTTTGCCTTGGGTCTAACCCTATTTGTTCTCACGCTGTGCTTGAATGTCCTTGCCCTATACATCGTCAGAAAATATCGGGAGCAATACGAATGATGAACGACGTCCCATCAAAACGCTCTCTCTAC
This sequence comes from uncultured Rhodobacterales bacterium, assembly GCA_963967125.1. Lineage (GTDB taxonomy): Bacteria > Pseudomonadota > Alphaproteobacteria > Rhodobacterales > Rhodobacteraceae > HIMB11. The sequence goes on from CAXACF010000275.1 coordinate 447, forward strand.
GATATTTCTGAGCGTACCAAAAAACGCAATGCGGCCGAGGGGCGTTTTCGCCTTTATGGAATTATCGCAATTGCCATTGGTTTGTTGATGTTGTTGGTGCTGGTCACCACCATCATTTACCGCGGGACAAGCGCGTTTCAACAGACGTTCATCACGTTGGAAGTCGAGCTTTTGGAAAAGAAGCTTGATAAAAAAGGCAATCGAAACATCGACGATATCAAAAAGGTTTCGACATTCGGTTATAAGCCTTTGCTTGCAACTGCAATGCAGGCAGCGCTGCAGGAAAACGGGATAGAAACCGACCTTAAGAAAAAAGCGCTAAGCGGTATGATTTCAAAAAGTGCAGCTGCACAAATGCGCGAGTATGTTTTAGCCGATCCTTCGGTCATAGGGACGACCGTTGAATTTCGGTTTCTGACGAACGGGTGGATCGACGGGTATCTAAAGGGGCGCTATACGCGTGAAAGTGTCGAAAACAGTAAATTCGCAAGCGCTGCGCAGTTTGATCTGACAGATAAACTGGTTGAAATTGGGGTTATTGAAAAGAAATTTAATCTTGATTTCATTCTGGGCGCGGACTCGTCAGATCAGCGGCCAGAGGCAGCAGGTATTGGTGTGGCGATGGTAGGATCGCTTTACCTTATGTTGGTTGTACTCTGCCTATCACTGCCGTTGGGCGTTGCCGCGTCGATCTATCTTGAGGAATTTGCAAAACAAAATATCGTGACGGATATTATTGAAATCACCATTTCAAACCTTGCGGCGGTGCCATCAATTGTATTTGGCATTCTGGGACTAGCGGTCTTTATCAATTATGTCGAATTACCCCAGTCAACGCCAATTGTTGGTGGTTTGGTCCTGACCCTTATGACAATCCCAACCATCATCATTTCAACGCGCGCGTCATTAAAATCTGTTCCCCCCAGCATTCGTAGTGCAGCGCTGGGTTTGGGCGCATCCAAGATGCAGACAGTATTTCATCACGTCCTTCCGTTGGCGGCACCAGGCATTTTGACGGGTACCATTATTGGCATGGCGCAGGCGCTTGGCGAAAGTGCGCCATTGTTGTTGATTGGGATGATCGGATACATCGCAACCAATATGCCAGGATCAGTGGCCGAGGGTCTGTTTTCACCAAATTCGGCCATGCCAGCACAGATTTATGAATGGGCCAAACGGGCCGATCCTGCGTTCATCGAACGGGCATGGGGTGGTATCATCATCCTACTGATTTTCTTGTTAACGATGAATACCTTGGCTGTGATTTTACGTCGTCGGTTTGAGCGTCGCTGGTAACCGCATCAACTTTGGATTCCATTTAGGAACCTTGTCAGGTTGCTCCCCAAACTATCGCTGATATAGCCACCCTCTTGGACCATCAGGCAAGGCAGGCCAGCACTAGCAATGCGCGCGCCGATGCGTTCAAATCCGTCCTGGGTAATGGCCAATCCTTCAAATGGATCGTCGATTGATGCATCTAGGCCAAGTGCCACAACGATGACATCACTTCCAAAATTACGTGCGCGCGCAAGGCCAATATCAAGCGCATTCAGAAAATCATCGTCGCCCGTTCCCCGTGCAAGCGGCAGGTTTAGATTGTACCCCAAACCCTGACCTTCGCCTTTTTCCTGTTCGTATCCCCAGAAAAATGGGTAAAACCGTTCAGGGTCGACGTGTAACGAGACAGTCAGAACATCGTCGCGGCGATAAAAAATACCCTGTGTTCCATTTCCATGATGCACATCGACATCCAATATTGTTGGGCGCATACCGTTTGCCAACAAATACTCAGCTGCGATCGCCGAATTGTTCAAAAAACAAAACCCACCAGCCTGATCAGCATAGGCGTGATGCCCAGGGGGACGAGAAAGGGCATAGGCATTTTGACCACCCTTGGCGATGAAGTCCGCCCCGTTAAGGGCGCTTTGCGCGGACCAATAGGCCGATTTCCATGTGTGTTCCGCGATGGGACACGCCGTATCCGCCTGATGATATCCCGCCTGCCCGACTGCGGAACGGGGATAGCCATCTTTGCGTGCTCTGGGATGGATATTTGGAACGACCTCTTCGCCGCCACCTGGAATGCGCGTCCAGCGTTCGTGTATATTTTCCAAAAATGTCAAATATTGGGGCGAATGGATTTTTGCGATGTGGCCTATCCCCATGTCTGTTGGTTCGGCAAACTCACATCCAGCCTCCTTTGCGCCTGCGCTCAGGATTTCAACACGCTTGGGCTGTTCGGGATTTGGTGCAATTGCACCCGAACGCATAAAATATTTTGGATCATGCTCTGTTTGACGGGAATCAAGAAACGCTTTCATATCCACTCCGTTTTAGATGAACGCTATCCTTGAGTTTTATTTCGGGTCAAGCGATAGGTTCACAATCGTATCACAGGAAAATGCCCCGCGGACGCAAAATTTGTGAATTAAGAATTGAAGTCCATTGAATTTGTGCGATCTTGCAAATGAATTAACAAAAGAATTGGGTGACAACATGCAAGGCTTTGTATCTGTTTCGGATTGTGACTTGGACGCATTCAAAGCGTTTTGTTCTCAGAAGTTAGATCCTCTAGATGTGCCGTATTCTGCGGTAATTAACGCAAATGTGCCAATTTACGACTGCGCTGCGCTTGCTACAAACATCACATCAGATGAAGGGCGTCGCGATATCATGGCCGAATGGTCCAAGGTATTGATGGATTTATCAGGTGTTATCGTTTTGCGCGGTGCCTATCAAAATACAGATGTAATCGATGCAGCGAGTGATGTTTTCCATCGTATTATTGCTGACGAAAAACAAACTGCAAAATCTGGTGCAGATCACTTTGCAGCATCTGGTGCGAATGACCGTATTTGGAATTCATTGCAAAAACTTTGCCTGCATGCGCCTGACGTGCATGTGAATTACTTTGCAAATCCATTTGTTGATGC
>CAXACF010000276.1:0-3373 GCA_963967125.1 uncultured Rhodobacterales bacterium
ACTGAGCCCAAGGCGAAGCGCCTTTTGCGCGTTCATGTCATAGCGCCAACCATTCACAATCGCTTGGATGGCGACGTCCTCTCGCCATTTGATCAGTTTCGAGGGTTCGGGACCTGCGACCTGTGTCATCGCATCAACCAATTGCTGAATGCTCCACGCCCGTCCAGGCATCATCATACAACGGTTTTGCCCCAAATCCTCGGCCGCGACTTCGGTGCCTAGGATTAGATTTTCTACACATTTTCGGGGCGAAAGATAGGGATGCATAAAGTCGGGACCGACGGGGCAAATCGCCCCTTTTCCATTCAATGGTTCACGAATGATCGACGACATGAACGAGGATGCAGCACGATTGGGTTTACCGGGACGCACCGATATGGTGGGCAATCGGAAACCGCGGCCATCAAAGAAACCCTTTCGCGAATAATCATTCAGTAATAATTCACCAATCGCCTTTTGCGTCCCATAGGAAGTTTGGGGATTAAGAAAAGTGTGATCTTCAATCGGGTTAGGCACCTCCCCGCCATAGACAGCGACAGAGGATGAAAACACGATCACGGGTTTTGTGCCCAAGGCGCGCACGGCCTCAAACACGTGATAACTGCCGAAAAGATTGATGTTCATACCCGCATCAAAATCTTCTTCTGCATGGGCGGAAACAATCGCCGCCAGCAAATAAATCACATCATAGCGCCCCGCAATCAGTTCATCGACGGATGCGCGATCTGAAATATCGACACGAACCACATCCACAGGGAACCCAGACGTAATTGGCGCAGGGTTCACCACGTCAGCCAAGGTCATATGCGCAATGTCAGCCCCCCGCAGATGTCCGCGGTCCGCCAATTTACGCGCCAATTTTTGGCCGATGACGCCGCCACCCCCGATGATCAAAACCTTCATATCATGACCTTTTATAATATTACCTGATGTTCTTGTTGTCCTTTGACGCCCAACTCCATCACGAATGTCTGTCCCGCCATGGGATCTTCACCCATCCGATCGGGCAAATAGGCCTGTGCCGCGGTTGTTGCAAATAATGTGGTACCATCCATTCCACCAAACCCAGGGCATGTAATACAATTTGCGGGCATTTTGATCTGATCAACCAATGTACCATCCGCGTCATGACAGGTGATTTTAGCGTGCCCATAATGGGCAATCCAAATGCGTCCTTCGGCATCGACAACGGCCCCATCGGGGCGAAATTCGCGTTCTGGCAGGGTGATGAATACTTCTGGATCACCCAATGGCCAACCGTCTTTAGGATCTAAGCGTTGTCTTAAAATTTCGCCGTTTGGCGTATCAGTTAAATAGGCGAAATCGCGATTTGGTGAAAAACACTGCGCGTTCGGGATCGTCCATGGCGTGTAAAGTGTGCGCAACTCTCCACGATAATAACGATAAATTGCGCCTGCGTCCTTTTCTAACTTTTTGCCCATGGTTCCGATCCAAAACCCACCCCATGGATCTGCGCGCCCATCGTTACTGCGCGTAATCGGATTATCCGCCTCTAAATCCACGATCTTTTCGCTTTCCCGAGACTTCAGATTGAATAGCAGCAGGCTGGTTTCATGGGCAATCATCAATTGATCATCATTCACCCATCCTGCGGCGGTGACATGGGCATCAAAATCCCAGCGGATGCGTGTCCCATCTTCCTGAGAGAAGAGCGCGTTGTTGTTAATATCAAACCAAAAGAACTGATTGCGCGTGGGATGCCACAATGCCCCCTCACCCAATGAACACACACCTGAATCAAAAACATTTACCTGTGTCATCTACTTCTCCGTCTTGGCTCTACAGCGCTTGATTTACCCTATGAATGGTATAGGTTTTTTGCAACAAATGCTTTCAACTAAATAGAAGACAGGGACTGAATTTCATGGCCAAAACGATCATTATTACAGGAGCGGGACGCGGCGTTGGTAAGTCCTGCGCAGAACGTTTTTTGAAAGAGGGATGGTCCGTTGGCCTGATTGGGCGCAACCCCGATCCATTGACCGAAATGGAAAAAATGCATGAAAATGCGATGGCATTGCCCTGTGATGTTGCAGATGCGGATGCCGTTGATGCGGCATTTGAAGCATTTGCTGGGCGTTTTGGACGGTTGGACGCCCTGTTTAACAACGCAGGCATCACTCTGCCAGGAAAACCAATTGACGAAGTGGATGTTGATGATTGGCGGTCCTTGATCGATATCAATCTAACAGGATCGTTTATTTGTGCTCGAAAGGCATTTGGCCTGATGCGTCATCAGAACCCGCAAGGCGGCCGCATTATAAATAACGGATCTGTGTCCGCCTATGTGCCGCGCGTGGGGTCTGTGGCCTATACTGCCTCAAAACATGCGATCACGGGCTTAACCCGCACGATTTCATTGGATGGCCGTGCCTTTAATATCGCCTGTGGTCAAATTGATATTGGAAACGCCCTAACTGACATGGCCTATTCCATGACCCAAGGCATGCCACAACCTGATGGGTCGGTCCGTGTTGAGGCGGTGATGGATGTGGACCATGTCGCCTCTTCCGTGTTGCATATGGCAGACCTGCCATTGGACGCGAACGTTCAATTTATGACAGTCATGGCAACAACCATGCCCTACATCGGCCGCGGTTAGTCACCAATGCTATGTGGCTCCCATCAATGGGAGCCCTGCCATGCCTGCGCCGCGCCATAGAACAAACGTAAATATTGGTCCGTCCGTCATTGTCAGCGCATGGGGTTGATTGCTATAATGCATGCGCGTATCACCCGACTTTAACAGGGCGGCTTCTGCGCCTTCGCTTTCAAAAAAGCCTGATCCGCTGATAACTGCATATATTTCTTCTGCTTCATGCCGGTGCCATGGATAATATAGGCCCCGTCCCCAGTACCCAATGTAAGCGCGGCCTTGATCTGTCTGAAAATGGCCACTGGGTCCATAAAGCTCAAGATACCCATAGTCTTGCAAGAACCCAAACCCCACCTCATCTTCTGTGTAGGTTTGTTTCCAATTTCCAAAATCTGCGACTTGTTGGGTCGCGATATGAAGTGGGTGCGCATCAGACCATTTCTTGATCTGTCTAATCGCTGGGACTGGTTGTACCGGCCTTTCAACGTACAAAAGATCCGAAGGCCATGGCGCGAACTGCTGTAATGCGTCCGTGCTTGAGTAAACTTCATGCGCCGCATGCAGCAATTCTTGGAAAAGGTCCAGTTTCATTATACCCTCTACGTTTTCACGCTAAGTGCATTGGGAACGAATTTTTTCCAACAGAATTTGCGACACAGAATCTCCCAGTACCGACGCATATTAGTACAAATTAGGTAGATATTGGTTGCGGGAGCAGGATTTGAACCTGCGACCTTCAGGTTATGAGCCTGACGA
>CAXACF010000277.1:0-3371 GCA_963967125.1 uncultured Rhodobacterales bacterium
CAATGGAACTGATCCATTCGCCGCCTGATTTAATCAAATCTTTGGCGCGGTCTTGAATCATCAAATATCCATCCGCACTGATCGACGCGATATCCCCTGTTCCAAACCACCCATCCGCGTCCATGGCATCTGCGGTGGCTTCTTCGTTATTGAAATACCCGCTGATCACATTGTTACCACGAACATAAAGTTCACCAACCGCTTCACCATCGTGGGGTTGTGGAACACCATCTTCGTCTACAATCTTCAATTCAACCCCATGAACCCGACGGCCCTGTAATTGTTGCAGGTCCAAACGTTCTTCTAATGTGGCGCTGGCGGCAACGGAGACTGGCAGGTTCCCTTGGGTTCCAATTGGGCTCATCTCGGTCATGCCCCATGCGTGGCACACTGATACCCCTGATTTTTCAAATCCTTCGATCATTGAACGCGGCGCAGCCGACCCGCCCACGACAACGCTGCTGAATCCCTCGGGGTTGCGCCCCTGATTGGCAATTTCGCCCGCCAATCCCTGCCAAACAGTGGGGACGCCCCAAGCAGAAGACACCTTTTCTGCATCCATCAGCTTGAACAAGGATGCCCCATCCAATGCACCGCCTGGGAAAATCAAGGATGCGCCAACCATCGGCGCGGTATAGGGAAGGCCCCATGCATTCACGTGAAACAGGGGAACCACCGGCAAAACCCGTGCACCTTCGGACAACATCGCGCCCACGCCCACAACCACGGAATAGGCGTGCAATACGGTCGAGCGATGGGAATATAACGCCCCTTTTGGATTTCCAGTCGTGCCAGATGTATAACACAGGCCTGCTGCTGTATCCTCTGGCAATTCGGGCCAATCGAAATTAGCCGACTGTGGTGCAAGTAAATCTTCGTAACAGCCCAATGGCAGATCGCTTTCCGGCATGTGATCCGCGTCTGTCATGACGATGATTTTCAAATCAGTTGGCAATTGATCCCGAATGGCGGCAATCACAGGAACAAAAGTTGTGTCGACGAAAATGACACGATCTTCGGCGTGTTGGATGATATAGACCATCTGTTCCGCGCTAAGGCGTGGATTGATTGTGTGACACACGGCCCCCATCCCACTGACCGCATAGTAGAGTTCAAAGTGGCGATACCCGTTCCATGCCAAGGTGGCGACACGATCCCCACGTTCAATTCCCATGTCCTGCAATGCATTGGCCAACTGTCCCACACGCGCATAGGCATCAGGATAGGTATAGCGATGCACATCCCCTTCGGTACGTACAGAAACAATTTCAGCAGTTTTGTGAATTTCCGCAGCAAAACGCAGGATTTCGATAATCGATAGCGGTCGATGCATCATTTGGCCCAGCATCGCAGTCTCCCATGGTGTTATTGTTTTGTGTGATATGAAAATGTTTAGCGCAGAAAGGCAAGCTGACAATTGCGAAAACGCCGCGTTAATCGCTTTCTGCGTCCTGCATCGCAAGGGAAAGTTCGGATGCCTGTACCTTTCGCAGGTCATCAATTGTCAATGGATAGGTTGGTTTTGACAACCTATTGCGCACAACCCAAATCAGGCGTTCCTGTGCGCGGGTGATCGCAACATAAGCCAAGCGTTTCCAAAGCGGAGTGCCCGCCTCGGTTCGACCCATGCGGGCGGCCGTGTAAATATCGGGCGCAAAAACCTGAACCGTGTCCCATTGTGACCCTTGCGCCTTATGAATGGTGACAGCTGCCCCATGTAAAAACGTGGCCCCCATCCGCGCGGCAAAGGGAATAAAGGGTTCTTCCTCATCCGGTTTTTCGATTTTCACGATCGAGGCGGCTGACAATTGCGGATCCTCTGCCCCGACAACGTGCAAGCGCGAAAACCCAGGTTTGCGACCCGGACCAAGATAGATCACCTGCGCCCCCTTGATCAAACCACGTGCTTCTAGGTCGATCCGTTTTTTGCGATGCTTCATCGGCAGTTCGATGCCATCACAGATCAATGGTTCGCCTGGCAAAAGACTGTCATCAGGGGCATCATACACAGTTCGAAAGGCCTGGATCAGGCGAATGCGCGTTGCATTGCGCCACACCAGCACGGGCGAGCGCGCCATCAAATCAACCTCAACCCTTTGGCCCCATTGCACGCGATCATCCCGCTGGGCCACATCCTGAATCATTTGTTCAAAGTCATGGAATTCCAACTGTGGATCCGCCAATGCGTGGGCCAAGTCCAAAATCGGGTTGTCCTGTGTTTGGCGATGCACACGTTCCAACGTCAACTTGCGCGGATCAGGAAGCGTATCAAACACCATGTTTCCAGATTGGTTTACAGGCGCCAATTGCGCAGGGTCCCCGAAAACAACCAGCGTTGGAAAAATCTCTTTCAGGTCGTCGAATTGACGATCATCCAACATGGATGCTTCGTCCACAAACCCAATGTCCAAGGGGTTTTCCCGCCGTTTCCATCCCGTGATGAAATCAGAGCCCCGCAAACCCGCAGCGGCCAAGGCCCCGGGAATCGACTTGTTGTTTTGATAAAACTCGTGCGCACGCGTCAACGCTTCTTCCGTCAAACCCTCAACTTCGGGCCGTTCGATTTCACCCGCAAGCCATTCGGCAATGCGTTCGTATTCGGGGTCATAAACAGGGGTATAGAGGATTCGATGGATTGTCGTCGCAGGCACACCGCGCATGCGCAAAACACTTGCTGCCTTATTCGTGGGCGCAAGAATGGCAAGCGTGCGTTTGTCACGCCGACGACGGCTTTCGTAATCGCCCGAAATCACTTCGACGCCTGCCTCGGCAAGCGCATTATAAAGATGCGCAAGCAGCAGCGTTTTTCCCGACCCCGCCTTGCCCATCACGGCCATCACGCTTGACGTGCTGTCGCGAGGTGGCATCAACAGGCTGTCGTCCAAATCGATCCCGGACTGTCGCAGCATGGCGCTGAGACTGTCAAAAGCTTCGGCTTGATCGTCAGAGAAGGTTACCGCAGGAAGTGTCATGCCGCGACACTACTGCGCGGCATGACAAAGCGCCAGAGGCGATTAGCCCACTCGAGCCAAACGGCGTTCGACACCAAAGGCCGAGCCAAACCAGTGACGCGACTGCGCCAGCGGAATTCCAGAAGTTTTCGATACATTATCGAACATTTCTTTGGTAATTGACCACAACCCGACGCCAACAAAATCTTCACCCTCTCCTGAGGACCCAAGAATTTCAGGCGCCGCACCAATCATGCGATAGATGCGGATCATGCGATGATCAAAAACACCAATGCAGTGTTTAATTCCAAAGCCGATCATAACCTCACCCGCTGCCAACATAAGGGCGTTGGCCGTACGGCGTGTAGCATTGCGTGACAAACAAAAACATGTGCCCTCCCAAATGAAAGGACTTTGGAA
>CAXACF010000278.1:0-3366 GCA_963967125.1 uncultured Rhodobacterales bacterium
ACAGATTATCCATGGTAACGTGCTTTCATCTATCGCATAGCGTCAGATTATCGCGCGCGGCGATCAATTCAACTGGTTTCGTCTCGATCGCTTTTTGAATATGGTATGACTTGTCTTATCTGCGAATTGCGGCTTTAGTGCATGCATCTGTCGCAGGGTGGTTTGCGTCAGCGGCGCATCAGCAGGAGAGAAAGACATGAAATACGTTATCGGCATCGCAATTGCATTGGGTATTTTCGCATCCACCGCATTTGCGCAAACGCGTTATTTTCTGTTTCCCAGCGAAGTATCCGAATTCGCATCGCAAAATGCACGTGCCGTGAATCTATTTGGGATTGCAACCGATGTTCAAACGACTGACACGGGTGGTGTGCAGTTTTTGGTCTCGGACAAATCTGTAAGTATTCCTGTGATATATCAGGGTCAATTGCCTCAAGAGTTCGAAGATGGAAATCCCGCCATCGTATTAGGCGAATTTGACGGGACAGTGTTGTATGCAAATGCAATTATCGTGCAGTTTTCAAGTAAATATCTGCCTGCAGCAGCCTTGAATGAATTGCAATCCTACGGCGCCCAAATCTCCGAATAAGTCGGCAAATAGACGACATGTCGCATCGAGTGACATAAGTGTCTAGAAGATATTACATTACGAAGTGATCCTTTCGCGTCCCTCATTCGTAAATGAGGTAACAAGACGTAGATAAGGGGCAAATGATGTTAAAATTCCTCAAGGTTTTGATGCCTGCGGTATTGGTTGCTGGATGCGGGCTAAAGCCGTCGATAGACGATGAAAAACTATCCAATCTTGATTTTTCGCTGGTTGATTTCTTTGTCGGTGAAACCATGGCACATGGCCAATTTCAGGATGTTTTGGGAAATGTCTCGCGTCGTTTCAATGTGACTATTAACGGATCTTGGGACGGCAATAATTTGGTTCTGGTTGAGGATTTTGTGTATTCTGATGGTGCAGAAGAACAGCGGATTTGGACATTGACCAAAAATGGAGACAACGAATGGCAAGGCTATGCAGATGGCGTTGTTGGCGGCGCAGAAGGTGAAATTGATGGGGATATGTTTTATTGGGCCTACACCATCGACCTGCCGCTTCCCAGTGGGGAAATGCGCGTGTCGTTTAAGGATTACATGTGGATGTTGTCCGAAACCCGTGTGTTGAACAAAGCCTATATGTCAAAATGGGGCATCCCAGTGGGTGAGGTGACCATTATGTTTGAAAAAGTGAGATAAGGTCTGATTGACCCGCACTATTTGACGACCCTGATTTGTTTGGCAAATCTCACCTCTTCAATGCCATCCCGTGTGACGTGACCCAAATCATCAATCCAACCCTGTTGGCGACAAATATCGTATTGCGTAAACCGATTGTTTGGATCGGCCCCAAATTTCACTGCGTGATCCAGTAGAAATGCCCGATATGAAAATTGAAGTCTATCCTCGCCCATAAACCGGAATTAGCGTTACACGACATCATTTCAAATCAAGTGGATTGAGGCGGTTTTAAGTGGGCCTAGGCCATAAACGCAAAAAAACCTCCGCAGAACGGAGGCCTTTTGCGTCAGGTTCGCACCGATGGGAGGAGGTGGTGCGAACTTTCGAAAGCGATGCAGGGAGGTTCATCGCTGTTGGATAGAAGATAGCAGCCGATTACGACAAAAAACACTGATAAGTTCTCATGCCCGCTATGCAAAAATGACATAGCTATGCCCCTAACGCATGACTGTTGTTTACTTACCCCAATCGACCATAGAATGTTTGTCGCGCCGTTTCTGACAGGGCAATGTTGGGTTCTGAGTTATAGGCCAATACCACCAAAATACGTTGGGTATCGCCGACAATCGGCGTTACGCGATGCATAGAATTACGTCCCCGAAATAGAACAAGTGTACCGGGATCTATGTGTAATTTTTCAACAGGGGAACGCCCCTCAACCACAGCGGATACGCCATCATAATTCATGTCGCCCGCGTCTGCGTCACGCAAATCTTTGACGTATTCAAAATCGCCACCCGCCTTTGGGCTCTGCAAGAGAAGCGTGATTGCGAATTCCGAATTGTCAAAATGCCAATTCAATTCTTGTCCGTCATTTGCATAATGCACATTCACGGACGACAGGGGGTCGGCATAGGGGGAGAGTGCATCTTCTCCAACAACTGCTGCAATGAAGGATTGGAACTCAGCGGAGTTGTAAATCGTCATCAAGGGGGAGTGTTCAGGAACCTGATCTGTGCAGATGCAGCCTTTGGATGTGCTCAGCTGACGATTGAAAATGTGCTCTTGGGGCAAATCGTTGTTTGGTTTGGTCAAATAAACGTTGTGCTTTGCAACCGTATAATAGGCGCCATCATGTGCATCATCGGCTTCGGCGATCAATTGTGTCAGTGTCTCTGGCCGCAAAAAACCATCAAGCTGTAGGACCCCATTGGTGTCCAACTGCGCCTTGCAAACATTACGATACTCCGCAGAGTTGAGCGCATGGGCATCCATATCAATATAGCGATTTACGTCGGACATGTTTCCCTCACCTTATCAGATATTTTGCCCACTTTAAATCCAATTTGATGAAAGTGAATGCCTATTTGCGACGGCAATCGGGAAAGCCAACTCACAAAGTTAAGAGGAAAATTTTAGAAATTGGATTGACAGATGCCTGAAATTGATCACTATGCCACCATCCGGTTTCGGACGATTAAGGCGGCTCTTGTGGATTTTGGGAGGAATTCATGATCGAGCCGCCTTCATCTTTTCTAGCTATGCAATATTGATATGGCAGGTATGCAAATACAATTCTGGTAAAAATGCTGCACTGCAGCTAAATTCGGGTTAACAGCAGCAACCTCCCAGCTGCTTCGCGTGGTCAAAATACCTCCCTGTTTATGACGTACGCTCAGAGAAGTCTCCGATTTTGCGGGGGCTTTTTTGTTGCCTATCTTTTTAATGAAGAAAAGTGACGGGCGAATGCGATCTTTGAATACAACGGCTCATCGCCCGTCAGAGAACACATTTAAGACAGAAGTTTCGTAGCCAACAAAAAGGAGCCTTGTGTTCTCTGGCCGCTAACCGTGGCGACCTTTGCATCTATTTTTAGCGATGAACCTGCAATAGTTACGGGTGGCGGCGAAAATCGGATCACTTACAAATTTGTGTATCGACGAATATTTCCACAATGTCCTAATCTTTTCATACTGGCAGCGCTGCTGCGCGTTTAAAAATGAATTTTTGATTAGTAATTTTTATGAACAATCTGTTGCCCGCAAAGATGCTTTTTGCGCTGTAATTGTGTCCTCAAAGTCTCCGAGCACAATCTGCAACCCACTGTCCAATGACAGCGGATGATTCAAATTGTGTTCG
>CAXACF010000279.1:0-3364 GCA_963967125.1 uncultured Rhodobacterales bacterium
AAACATGCCATCCAAGGGACGTTCTTCCTTTATGTTTGGGAACCTGCGGGTAACCGTGTGGAATTGGCAAATGCGGGTGCGCGCCTGATCCTTGCGCCCGATTGGGAACCCATTGTCTGGAGCGAAACAGAACGCAAGCGGGGACAAGCCTGGGGGTTGAAAACCATCGACACATTCCACACCCACGGCACACCGCCCGTGAAGGAGGCGACATGAAAATAGTCCGTCAAAACATCACGCGCGCCGATCCGCAGGTTATTGAAAAACTGGGGCGAGCAGGGGTCGCCACAGTGCATGAGGCGATGGGCCGACGCGGTTTGATGGCCTCAAACATGCGCCCCATGCAGCAGGATTTTGGGATCGCAGGATCGGCTGTGACCATATCCGCACCCCCCGGTGATAATTGGATGATCCATGTGGCAATTGAACAATTGCAAAAGGGTGACATCATGGTTCTGGCCCCAACGGCGCCCTGTGATATGGGGTATTTTGGGGATCTTTTGGCGACATCTGCCATGGCACGGGGATGCCGCGCGATTGTGATCGATGCGGGTGTGCGCGATACGCGCGACCTGCGTGCAATGGGCTTTGGCGTTTGGTCAACGGCCATATCGGCCCAAGGCACGGTCAAGGCGACATTGGGGTCTGTTAATGTGCCTATCGTCTGCGCAGGTGCAGCCGTGAACGCAGGGGATGTGATCGTGGCCGATGATGACGGTGTCTGTGTTGTGCCAGTGGATGAGGCAGACAGCGTTCTGCAGGCCGCCGAACGACGGATGGAGGCTGAAGTGGCCAAGCGCGAACGCCTTGCTGCGGGGGAATTGGGCATGGACATCTATAATTTCCGCGAACCGCTGGCCGCCAAGGGGTTAAAGTATGAATAAGGGCATTCCATGCATATGGATGCGCGGGGGAACGTCCAAGGGGGCCTATTTCGTGGCCTCGGATTTGCCCGCCGATCCAGATGCGCGCGATGCCCTATTATTGCACCTTATGGGATCCCCCGATCCACGTCAGATTGATGGGGTGGGGGGTGGTGATCCGCTGACATCCAAGGTTGCGATTGTAAAACCATCGGATCGTGCCGATGCAGATGTTGATTACCTGTTTTTGCAGGTTTTTGTGGATCAGGCGATTGTCAGTGATGCGCAAAACTGCGGCAACATCTTGGCCGGTGTTGCACCATTTGCCATCGAACGGGGAATGGTCCCCGATCAGGGCGATGAAACGCTGGTGCGGATTTATATGGAAAACACGGGCCAAATTGCGCAGGCGCGTGTTCAAACACCAGATGGGCACGTGTCCTATGCAGGTGCGGCTATGATTGACGGTGTCCCAAATCCCGCGGCGCCCATTCCGATTGCCTTTTCTGATACAGCAGGATCCAGTTGCGGCGCGTTATTCCCCACAGGCAACCCAAGGGATGTCATTGATGGAACACCAGTGACCATGATCGACAACGGCATGCCCTGCGTGTTGATTGCTGCACGTGATTTGGGCATCAGTGGATATGAAACCCCAGCGGAGTTAGAGGAAAACGCCACGCTGCGCGCACGTTTGGAGCAGCTGCGTTTGCAGGCAGGGCCATTGATGAACCTTGGTGATGTGCGCGAAAAATCCGTGCCGAAAATGACCATTGTCGCGCCGCCGAAATCAGGGGGGGCCATTTCAACACGCACCTTTATTCCACACCGCTGTCACAAAACCATTGGCGTTTTGGGCGCCGTAAGCGTTGCAACCGCGATTGTTACGCGCGGATGCGTAGGCCATGATATCGCAGATATTCCGACAGGGGATGTGAGATCGCTGGATATTGAACACCCCAGTGGGGCGACAACAGTGATCGCGACGTTAGAACATAAACAGGTGATCCGCGCCGAGGTCCTGCGCACCGCGCGCAAGATTATGGATGGATTGGTGTTTTAAACCCTAATGTTTGATCCGTTGGATTTGTGGCGAAGCAATCGTGTCGGATATATGCACATCACAGATCGCGGGCCCATCGGAATTTAGAAACGCGCGAATGGCCTGCGCGATGTCATCTTGGGACGCCGCGGTTGTCCCCACTAGCCCAAACCCACGCCCGACAGATGCAAAATCAGGCCGACCAAAGACCGATCCTGCCAAGGTCGCACCCGATGCGCGAAGTTTATGAACCTCTGACCCATAGCCACCATCATTCAAAACAACGGTCATGATATTTAGGCCATGACGTGCCATGGTTTCCAATTCCTGGATATGCATCATAACCGATCCATCCCCATCCAACAGGATCACAGAACGATCAGGATAGCGTTCTGCAATCCCAAGAGCGAAGGATGTGCCATTCCCAATCGCACCGAAATCCCGAATGACGGTGTAATGGCTTTGCGGATGGGCGTTCATTTGCGCAGTGTAATAGGCGCAATGCCCCGATGTGTTGATGATATGCGCCGCCTTTGGGATTTCCTGCTGCAATGTTTCAATGACCGCAAGCGGATGTAAAAATCCATCTGTAGGGGGCGTAAACTGGGGTAGGGTCAGTGCGGCCGCGGTTTCCCCCTGCATCACGGATGTACGCCATGTTTTGGCAGGTTGCCCTGTGCATGCGCTCAACAACGTCTGCACTCCCGAAATCGCATCAGCAGTGATTTGTGTATCGCTGGCCTTGCGCCCCTGCACCTGTTCCTGTGGTGCCAAATCGATTTGAATGACCTTTGCCTTGGGTGTCAAACGTCCGCCGTCAAAGGTATGGGATGCCATGCGTGTGCCGATGCCCAAAACAACCTCGGCCTGATCAAAAATGGCCTTGGCGGCGTCACTTGCATATCCGCCCGCAACGCCCAATGAAAAAGCCTGATCATGAAACAACCCTTTGGCGGGTAGGGTGGTTGCCAACAGCGACCCCGTAACCTCGGCCAATTCAACGATCAATTTCTGCGCATTATCCGATGTCGCGCCCATACCCGCTAGGATGACTGTTTTTTCGGTGTTTTGTAAAAGTGCAGCGACCGATTGAATCGCGTCGTGGTTTGGATACAGATCGTCCTGTGTTGGAAATTCAAACGTGGCTTTTAGGCTACTGATATCGCCCGTGAAATCTTGTTTCTGTAAATCAAACGGGACGCCCAAAACCACGGGAATACGTTCCTTTGCGGCAGTTTGTACCGCGTTGATCACATCCTGAATAATTGTATCTGGATCGTGCAAGGGGACATAGCGTGCACCACAGGCCTGAACAAAAGGGGCCTGATCAATCATTTGGTTGTACCATTCTTTGTGCAGTGGTGCTTCACCTGCGAATAGGACCAATGGCACGCGCGCGCGCACGGCGATTGGTAGGATTGTCATCACCTGCGTTAGGCCCGGACCACAGGTGACCGTC
>CAXACF010000280.1:0-3354 GCA_963967125.1 uncultured Rhodobacterales bacterium
GCAACCATTGCAAGGCTGTGCCCAAGTGCGGGTTTTAGGAGTGAACAACGGGAGAAACGGTTAAACGGGGCCCTTTTTGGGTAAAATCCATCGAGACATGGCGTGGGGCGGGGTTGTTGCTCAGGTTTGGAACAACAAAGGGGTGTACGCGGTTTTTACCCTCTTCATGGACGGCGCGGTAATTATCATCCCACGTGCTGACACCGCCCCCAGCGGTTCCCAAAACAACACCCGATGTCGCGGCCAAGTCACCTGTAAAGGTCAGGCCCGATTGATCAATCGCCTCTTTCGCGGCCAGTAACGTGAACTGGGTAAAGCGATCATAAAGGGACATTTGTTGGCGGTTGAATTCAGAATCCGCATTAAAATCGCGCACCTGACCACCGATTTTGATGGCCAAACGATCCACGTCGCGAAAATCAAGCGGGCCAATTCCACAGCGGCCCTCGCGCATCGCCTCAAGCGTTTGCGGGACATTGTGACCAAGTGCGTTGATCGTCCCTGCCCCAGTGATCACAACACGTTTCACGACTGTTCAGCCACCAAATTTTCGATACCTGCGATAATCGTTGCCACAGATGAAATATCAAAATCGCTTTCGCTTGGATCGTTGGCGTTAAAGGGCACCTGAATGTCAAAGGCCTCTTCAATTGCGAAAATACTTTCGACCAAACCCAAACTGTCAATTCCAAGCGATTCAAGCGTGCTGTCCATTGTGACATCGGACACATCCAAAACCGCTTGTTCGGCAATGATTTCAATCACTTTGTCTTTGACGTCCATTTCGGCAATCCTCTTTGGCGTTCTCTGAATTGCATTTAGTCATTCTTGGGTGACTTTAAAATACCTTTTTGAAGGGATGCGACGTCACGGATCAATCGCGGCAATCTGCGCAGAGCCTTGTAGGTTTCGATATGCGTTTCCATTTTCATCGCGGGATAGCCCAGCATTACGCGCCCTGCGGGAACATTGCTAAGCACCTTGGTTGCACCCCCCGTAATCACATTATCTCCGATAAAAATATTATCACTGACGCCTGTTTGTCCTCCAAGAACCACGTTGTTCCCGATAACCGATGATCCTGCGATCCCAACTTGGGCACAGATCAGGCAGTTATCGCCTATCACAACGTTATGACCGATTTGTGACAGGTTATCGGTTTTGACGCCGTTGCCGATTTTTGTGGGTTTGACCGTGCCACGGTCAATACAACACTGCGCGCCTAATTCTACATCATCGCCAATGACGACGCCCGCCAATGAGTGGATGCGAGCCCATTGTTGGCCCCTGCTTTCGATATCCGCGGTACCCAGACTGTCGCGCGCAACCTCAACGGCAGAGACCTCTTTCGTGACAAAGGAAAATCCATCTGCCCCCACGGTCGCGCCCGGTTGTGCAATGAAATTATCCCCGATAATTACGTCTGCCCCTATCCGGACACCTTCGCGCAAATAAACCTTGTGTCCAATCACACTTCCCGTGCCAATGGTACAATGCGGACCAATGATTGCATCATTCCCGATGATCACATTCGCGCCAATAACACTCAGCGGACCGATCGTGGCATTTGCCCCGATCTGTGCCGTTGGATCAATGACGGCCGTTTTATGAATACCTGATGCATACCCCTGACCACGATCCACCGCCGCAGACAGTGCCGACAGCGCATAGCGCGGGCGCGGTGCGACCAAGGCCGCCTGCAATCCCATGCCCTGCCAATCGGCACCCGGCCACAACATGGCACAGCGTGCATTCCCCTTGGGAAGGTCGGCGGCGTATTTTGGATCCATGGCAAGGGCGATATCATGCACACTGGCATGTTCGGGGGACGCAACACTGGAAATTTCCAACTCCCCATCACCTAATAATTCCGCATCAATCGCACGTGCAACATCAGAGAGTTTATAGGCCATGGCAGGATCCCTTTTCTTTTGGGATTAGCGTGCAAGCGGCGCAATTACCACCCCTTTCCCAACGAGGGCCGCCAAAATCTTGGCGTCGCGACCATAGATATCACGGCGATATGTCATGCCGCCTGTGGGTTTCGTCACAGCCGTGCGATAAATCAAATGAACGGGAACATGTTTATCAAGTGGTATGACCGTTTCCACACCAGAATTCAGAGCACGGTGGAATTCGCCCTTTGGATCATCGCTTTGCACAGACAACAATGCATAGCCAAAATCAAACGGATCCTGCAGACGGATACACCCATGGCTGAACGCACGCACTTCGCGCGCAAACAGGCTTTTGGACGGGGTGTCATGCAGGTAGATGTTATGACGATTGGGGAACATAAATTTCACCAATCCCAATGCATTGCGCGTTGACGGGGGCTGTTTCAAATCAAAGGGAAATGTATCCTCGTCAAAGGTCAAAAAATCCACCTGATCACGTGATACGATCTGACCCGATGCGTCCAACATGTTCAGGTATCCATGTGCGTTTGGATCTTTTTGGAAGGCCGGCAAGTATTCCTTTACGGCGATTGAACGCGGCACATTCCATGTTGGATTAATGACCATGTGCTCCATTTCATCCGAAAATTCGGGCGAGCGTTGATCGTCCTTATTGGTTCCCACGACCGAGCGCGTTTGAAATTCGATGCGTCCGTTATTCACGATTTTCGCGGAAAAATCGGCCAAATTCACCAAAACGTGTCGATTGCCCCGGTCAAAGTTGGTCCAGCGTTCACGTTCCATCGCAACCAAGATCGCTGCTAAACGATCCTCTGGCGATTTATTCAGCTCTGCACGCGTGCCATCGCCAACGATGCCATCGCCCGCCATACCGTGATCCAACTGAAACGCTTGAACCGCGCGTTGAATATCAGCGTCAAATCGATGTGTTAGCGTTCTTTTCAGGTACCCCATTGCAATCAAACGATTTCGCAATGACACAACATGTTGCCCGCGATCCCCGGGTTGCAGTTTGCCGCCAGTCACAGGCGCACTCCAGCCACCACGGGCGATGATCCCAAACAGACGCTCTTTCTCTTGCAATAGCCGCGCATATTCACGGTTTTGCGGATAAATGCGTTGAAAAAACGCCTGCGCGTCCGAGGCCAATAGGTTAGTCAGAGAGGACCGTTGATCAATTTTGGCGCGCTTGCGTTTAATCTCTTCATCAACCGCACCAGGTCGGACAACACCGAATTGGATCATTTGTGCATATTGCAGATATTCGCTGGTAATTTTCCCTTCGACTACGCCAAGATCTGCAGATGTTCGGATGGAACGGATATCATTTCGGATGGCGCTGGCGTCAAACAAGCCTTGGGGCAAACCATGCGCTGCAGTATCTTCAAACGCTGCGAATAATGCGCCCAGTCGGTTTCGCGCATCGCGTGAACGA
>CAXACF010000281.1:0-3352 GCA_963967125.1 uncultured Rhodobacterales bacterium
AACAACGCGGATGAGGCCACCGCAGCATGTGCCGCCCCACCCGTAAAACGCCCAGTTAACAGGTTCGCGATTTTCATCAAAACGTCACCCGCGCCAGAGGCCATCAATACCGCACCGAAAATGATAAAGATCAGGACATTACCCGAGACCACCTGTAATGGTTGGCCAAATAATCCCCCCGTTTGGGCCCAAAAATTCAACACCATAGCCCGCATGGATTGGGCCAATGTACTGTCCGATCCTGCAAAAATTCCTGTCCATTCAGGCAACCATCCGCGCACGAAGAAATACACAATCCAAAAGAGGCAGAAGAATATGATGAAACTGCCGAATTGTTTCCACGTCAGGTAAAGCGTCAATGCCACAGCCAAGGGAAAAACCCAAAAATCAATCGGGTCCGCCGACGGAAGCGCACCTGCATCCACCGCAAAAAGTTTTCCAATCCACGCTGAAAACACGGCAATCGTCAGACCAAGACCCACCCACCGCAGCCATGAGGCCGCCCGCACATTCAGGAAAGAAATCGCAAAGGATAAGATCAGCGGTAGGCCAAGAATAATACCCGTTGGCAGTAAAAAGTTGCGTTCAAACGCACGATGAAACGCACCCAACCAATGTTGTTTGAACAACATGCGTTGTTCGCGGCGCGAAAGCTCCTCGAAATCTGCGGTGGTCGCTTCGATGAACCAACGCACGAATTCATTTAACGGACCAGAGGCCGCAAAAATCAAGATGACGACTGTGAAGAAAAACGCCAATAAATCAGCGATCTTTGCCTCATACATCATGTATCTGATCCTTCAGATATGCGTGACAACAGCTGTTTTGCTTCCCACAAATACGTATTGCGTGCTGTGGCGTTGATTTCGGTTTCGGCAAGTTGCTGTAGCAAGTCTGCTTTTTGCGCTTCGGCAGGTTGATCAAGGGCAATTAAATGATCACAGACCTCTAATTTCCATTGGGGATCATCGTCATTTGATAAAACGTCCCACAAACCCTCAATTCCACCTGCGAGTGCCGCGATTTTTTCTGCGCGTTGTCTTGATGATAACCCGCCCAAATGTGTTGGATTACCATCATACCATCCCAAGGTGCCTACCGCATAAGCACGCGCTGACCATGACAGTTTGCCGTAAAATTCACCCAACCAGGGTTTATCGACCAGATGGTCGGGTAATGAAATCGTGGCGGCGATGTCATCCATTGACCGTCCTTCATTCATGCCCGTGGCCGTGTGCGAAACCACATGCATGATCGCGTCGCGGGTTGATGTCACGACCTCCTGAACATTCTCGGCGCCAAACACGGGGTTTGTATGTCCGGGCGCCATGACCTCTGCCCCAAGCCCTGCGATCAGGTCCAAACTATTAGCCCAGGCAATGAAATCACGATAGGCTGTGCCGCGAATGGCATAAAGGTTGGGGAAAGAATAATACCAATTGTCCCCTGGAAACAAAATCTTCTGTTCTGGCAACCAAACCATCATGTGATCGGCCGTTTCGCCCGGCGCAAAAATCAAACGTGCCTGAATTCCATCCAGATCAATATCGCAATCCGCATCAATGAAGTGCGTGGGCGGCAGGAACCCGGCCCCCAAGCCCTGCATCGGGCGATCCCCCGGTCCACAGCCAAGCGAGACGCGCTCTTCTCCACTCAACCCAATGCCAAATTGCGCTTGTGTACGGCGTCCCAGTGCCATGTTGGGTGCAGGAACATTGTCAGACACGGCCACAAGATCGGATTTAAACCCATGATGGGCCAAAATAGGCACATCCCTCCCTTGTGCAAACACCGTTGCGCCAGAGATGTGATCGCGGTGTGAATGGGTATAAATGATCCGCGCAATAGGTTTGTTTGACAGTTTCTGAAACTCGGCCAGTATATTTTCGGCGGCCTTTGTGCTTTCGCTGGTATCGATGATTGTGATGATTCTGTCACCCTCAATCATGTGAACGTTGGATGCGGCATAACCTACAGCGGTATAAACCCCATCGCCCAAACGCGTGATTGATTTTTCAAACTGCGCACGATGCGCCAATAGATCAGGGTGTGCCATCAGTCCTCTGCAATCTTTTGTGAAACGGGTCCGCGATAATGCATGGTCAATTCTTCATCGACTTCGCTGCCATCATATAGGAACGGCAAAATCCCCTTTCGCAGGGATTTGCCACGCATGTTTTTGATGTCTTGTTCTGATTTTGTAACGCGCTGTGCGGGCCTACGGCCCCATTGTGCCAGCAACGCGTAAAGGCGATCAATCTGATCCTGATGCGCGCCTGTTTTGGCCAGATCATGGAATTCCTCGGGATCATTTTCCAAATCAAACAACATGGGGCGGAACCCACCCTCGGCATGCATCATTTTCCAGCGGCCATCAAAGATCATATACAGGCGCGCTTCACGTGGTTCGACATCCAAGCGCACGGCCTGTGGCGTTGGGGAATAGTCAAATTCGCTGATCACGAAATCGCGCCACTTTGGTGTTTCGCCACGCAGCCACGGCAGGAGTGAGCGCCCCTCGATGATATGGTCTGGCACCTCCCCGCCTGCGACTTCAACAAAGGTTGCGGCCAAATCAATGCTTTCGACCAAAGCATCACATGTTGTGCCCCGTGTCGTATCCGCCTCGGCGCGTGGATCATAGATGATCATTGGAATTTTTACGGATTGTTCATGGAACAAATCCTTTTCCCCCAGCCAATGATCGCCCAGATAATCCCCATGGTCCGAGGTCAGAACGATCATCGTATCGGCCATCTGACCGGTTGCATCCAAATGATCCAAAATGCGCCCCAATTCATCGTCACATTGTTTGATCAACCCCATATAGGCTGGGATCACCTTGTCGCGGACATCTTCGCGCTGAAACGCCTGCGCGATCTTGTTCTTTTGATAGGACCCATAGACAGGTTGTGGATCCTCCAATTCAACCTCGTGACGCAAGGGGGGCAGCACATCTGCAGGTGTGAACATGTTGTGATAGGGCGCGGGCACAATATAGGGCCAATGCGGTTTGATATAGCTGACATGGGCGCACCACGGGCCTTTCGCCTCATTCATGAAATCAATCGTGCGTGATGTCAGCCAAGGCGTTTCGCTATCCTCATTTTTGATGTTCGCGGGCTTATCGGCGTTCTTAAACATCCAACCTGATGCTTTTTCGCCATTCTCAATACCCGCATTGGCAAAATCTGCCCATGGGTTCTCACCCTCATACCCTTTGCTGTTAAGATAGGCGTTATAGGGGGATCGTTTTTCATCATAAAACCCATCTGGTCCCAGTCCCCACAAACCATCATCGCGGATCCAAACATCAAACCCGCACTCGGCCTGACGTGCCCCTATGACAGTA
>CAXACF010000282.1:0-3351 GCA_963967125.1 uncultured Rhodobacterales bacterium
GATCCAAGCTTGCTTTCAAACCGTGCGATTGGTGCGCCTGAACTTATCGCCCACCTGAACGGGGATATGACACTGGAGGAGGCACGCGAGGCCGCGACAATTGCCACACGACAATTTGCGAAACGCCAACGCACATGGTTCCGATCCAAAATGAAGGATTGGCTGCACTATCGCCCAGTGGCTGCGACAAAATAGACAAGAAAAAAGCAAATTGGTCTGTGACAGCCACCCAAATGTCGCAATCTGACATGTGCGCTGTCGCATTTGTGACCAAATTTTCTCGGCGATGCCATTGACGATCCCGGCAATATAGTGCCGAATGTCACGGTAACCTATGAATTGCCATGAGCTGGGGACTCGCCCCGGCGGTGGCCTATATGCGTCAGACAGGGAGTAACATGATGCAAAAAACGACGACGTCGAAAAATCTACATCCAGTCGCAGAGATGTATGCAGAAGAGCATAAAGCGGGGCACATGGACCGCCGTGAATTTATGTCTCGTGCAACAGCGCTTGGTGTATCTGCGACTGCGGCATACGGTATGCTTGGTCTTGCAACACCGGCACAAGCGGGCGGCCACATCCAAGCAGGCGGAACACTTCGCATGCAAATGGAAGTGCGCGCACTAAAGGATCCGCGTACATATGACTGGACACAAATCGCACACTTTACAGCGGGTTGGTTGGAATACCTAGTTGAATACAACAACGACGGTTCATTGACACCAAACCTACTTGAAAGCTGGAGCGCAAACGCAGATGCGTCTGAGTACACACTGAACGTTCGCAAAGGCGTTAAGTGGAACAACGGCGATGATTTCACAGCAGAAGACGTTGCACGCAACATCGAAATGTGGTGCGACAAAGCGGTTGAAGGTAACTCAATGGCGGGCCGTATGGCATCATTGATTGACCCAGAAACAGGCGTCGCAGCAGCGGGCGCGATCACTGTTGTTGATTCACACACAGTTCAGCTAAAATGTGTTGCATCAGACATCACAATCATCGCCGGCATGGCAGATTACCCAGCAGCGATCGTTCACAGCAGCCACTCTCCTGAAACAATGGTTTCAAACCCAGTTGGAACAGGCCCATACCTACCAGAATCACTAGAAGTTGGTGTTAAGGCAGTTGTCGTTAAAAACGAAGGCCACGACTGGTGGGGTAACTCTGTTGGTCGCACAGCGAACCTAGACCGCATCGAATTCGTCGATTACGGCACAGACCCAGCCGCATGGTTGGCAGCTGCAGAAGCAGGCGAAGTTGATGTATTCTATGAAAACGTTGGTGAATACGTTGACATCATGGAAGGCATTGGTTGGGCGAACTCTGAAATCGCGACAGGTTCAACAATTGTTATCCGTACAAACCAAGAGACACCTGATGCAGCTGGTAACCTACCTTACCAAGACAAGCGTGTTCGTCAGGCGATCGCAATGGCAGTTGATAACGCAACATGTCTTGAGCTTGGTTACTCAAACAAAGGTGCGGTTGCAGACAACCACCACGCAGGTTCAATGCACCCAGAGCATGATCCATCCGTAGGCCGTTTGCCACACGACCCAGCGCGCGCGCTTGAGTTGATGAAAGAAGCGGGCATGGAAGATTATGAGCACGAGTTGATCTCAATCGACGATGACTGGCGTAAAAACACAACTGACGCGGTTGCTGCGCAGTTGCGTGATGCGGGCATCAAGGTCAAGCGTACAATCCTACCTGGTTCAACATTCTGGAACGATTGGGCGAAATATCCATTCAGCTCAACAAACTGGAACCACCGTCCATTCGCGACACAGGTTTGGGGTCTTGCATACCGTTCAGGTGAAGCATGGAACGAATTCGGTTGGTCAAACGCGGAATTCGACGCGCTACTTGCAGAAGCGAACTCAATCGCGGATGCAGACGCACGTCGCGAAGTTGCGGGTAAAATCCAAGCAATCGTCGTTGAAGAAGGCGTAACAATCCAGCCTTACTGGCGTTCGCTATACCGCAGCCACGCGCCAAATGCTGTTTGTGACATGCACATCGCGTATCACGCACACGTATACAAGTGGGGCCTAAAAGCCTAATTCACTTGTCACGAACTGGGGCTGCATTCCACATGGGTGCAGCCCCTTTTTCAAATAAACAGGGATGCGTTTTCCGTTCACGAAAAACTGCGGAAACAACAGGAAACTCCATGCTCTTATTCATTCTACGACGCTTTGCGGTAATGGTATTTACGGCACTTTGTCTGACATTCATCGTGTTCTTCATGACGAACCTTTACCCCAACTTGGAAAAACTGGCCAAGTCTGAGGGCAACTTCCGGATGGACGATGCGGCCGTTGCAAGCTTTCTTGATAACCGAGGCTATCTTGACCCGCTTCCAATTAAATATGGACGTTGGTTGGGTGTCTTACCCGGTTATGTGATCGAAGGCAGCGATGGTAAAACACGCGGTCAGTGTTTCGAACGCGGAACTGATGGCGCAGGTGCACCCCGTTTTTGCGGCGTATTGCAGGGCAACTGGGGCTTTTCCACAGTATTTAAAGATGAGGTGGGCAGCATTGTTGCCACACGCCTAAGCTTAACAGGCGTTTTGATGTTTTGGGTTATGGTCATCATGATCCCAACTGCCTTGGTTCTGGGCGTTGTTGCAGGCATGCGTGAAGGTTCACGCACGGACCGCACCCTGTCCACCGTTGCGATTACAACAACCGCGACACCCGAATATGTCTCTGGTGTTATCTTTATCGCGGTCTTTTCATCATCGGCCTTTGGACTGAAATGGTTCAAAGGATCGGCCGCAACGGCGATGGAAAACCCCACATTCGAAAACTTTTTCCTCCCCGTTGTCACAATCGCGCTTTATGGCATGGGATACATCGCGCGGATGACGCGCGCCTCAATGGCCGAGGTGATGACCGCACAATATATCCGTACCGCCCGCCTAAAGGGTGTGTCCTTCGGCAATATCGTGATGAAACACGCCCTGCGTAACGCATTGATCGCCCCCTTTACGGTGATCATGTTGCAGTTCCCATGGCTGTTGAACGGCGTTGTGATTGTTGAAACACTGTTTAACTACAAAGGCTTTGGATGGGTCTTGGTTCAGGCGGCAGGCAACAATGACATCGAACTGTTGTTGGCAGTGTCTGTGGTTTCGGTTGTCGTTGTATTGGTCACTCAGCTGATCTCTGACATCGGATATGTTTACCTCAACCCACGCATTAGCGTTAACTAAGGGAGCCTGAGATTATGGAACTTTTGTCTTGGGGCGAAATCGCAATCCGCTCAGTCACGCAGCTAACGCCTGTTTGGGTTGCTCTTATCATCACCTTCTTTGTGTCCATCCGTTACAAACGATCA
>CAXACF010000283.1:0-3346 GCA_963967125.1 uncultured Rhodobacterales bacterium
ACCAAGGCTATGCATTGGCTTCAATGGAGGCAACGGGATTTAAAACAATGGGGCCGATGCGCTATAATTATGCCTATGTGGCTCAGTAGTATGCTATTCTATCGGTAATCGTCGGAAACAGTTAAATTTGCGGCGAATTAGATTGATCATCTGCACAGTTTATAGTTACGCTACCCCCACGAAAAACATAATCCGATAGGGAGTGAATTATGAAAAAGATGATCTTGGCCGCGGCCATGACGATTGGCGCATCTTCTGCAACTACGGCTTCTGCAGACTGTGGCGACGTTTCTATCACGGAAATGGACTGGGCCTCTTCTGCGGTGGTAACAGCCGTTGCAACATTTTTGATGGAACAAGGCTACGGCTGTTCTGTGCAAAAGGTTCCGTCTTCGACGGTGCCAGCACTGACATCACTTGCGGAAACAGGCGAACCCGATATTTTGACAGAAGTATGGGCAAACTCCACACCATCCTATCAGCCACTGGTTGATGCAGGTAAATTGGTTGAAGTCGCAAACGTTCTATCGGATGGCGGGGTTGAGGCATGGTGGATCCCTGCATATTTGGCTGAATCAAACCCAGAGCTCACCACATGGGAAGGCATCATGGCGAATCCAGCGGCGGTCGGTGGCAAATTCCACGATTGTCCGTCAGGTTGGGCGTGCGACATCATAAACAATAACAACCTAAAAGCTGCGGGCGCTGAAGCTGGCGGACTTGAGCGTTTCCAACATGGTTCTGGCGAGACTTTGCAGACATCCATTGCGTCTGCATATGCTGAAAAAGCACCATGGTTTGGATACTACTGGGCACCAACAGCTGTTCTGGGCAAATATCCGATGGTTCGCGTAGAAGTGCCTGAATACAACGCTGAGGCACATGCCTGTAATGGTGATCCTAACTGCGCAAACCCAGTGTTCTCAGCATATCCCGCGGCAAAAGTCGCAACTGCGGTTTCTGGGACTTTTGCAAAAGAGAACCCTGACATCGTCGAGCTACTTTCAAATGTATCCTTCACAAATACACAGATGGGTGAAGTGTTGGCATGGCGTTTGGACAATAATGCATCTTATGATGAAGCGGCTGTATATTTCCTAGTGAACAATGCAGACGTTTGGAGTTCATGGTTGAACGATGAAGCCAAGGGCAAACTGGCTGCGATATTGGACAACTAATCTAACGATTGGCCTCTCCATGTAATTCATGCATGGGGAGGCGACTTTCCAGGTGAGGGATATACATGGCCTTTTATGATGGCTTATTTAATACAATCGGTCTAAAGGGCTGGTGTGGCGAGGCCGCCTCGAGCGCCCCTATGTCAATGGCGGAGCTGCTTGCGAAGAGCAGTGGCAAAGAAGTAAAAGGCGAGTTTTTTCCATTCCCGTCTCTGGACAATCTAAACGAGAGTTGCTCGGGCATCATTCAGTCGCGTGATGTGACGAAGGGCATCGAAAATGGATTCTTGGCCGCAAAACCGAGCCTAAAAGCTGTATTAGACCCGATCACGCAACCGCTGAGTTGGTTGCTGGACGGTGCCTTATGGTTGTTTGCTGCGACACCATGGTTTATCATGGTACCAATTCTGGTTTTGATTTCGTGGTACGCATCGCGGTCAAAACAAGTAACGATTTTTGTTTTTGCATCAATTATGATGATGGGATTAGTCGATCATTACGACGTAGCGATGCAGACTCTGTCGATCATCTTTGTATGCACGACGATATCGGTATTGTTCGGTGTGCCAGTCGGGATTGCTATGTCGAAATCCGATCGACTTCAAAAAAGCGTCGTTCCGTTTCTAGACCTGCTACAAACCTTGCCAACATTTGTGTATTTGATCCCACTGATCTTTTTGTTTTCTGTCACAGAATCAAAACTTTACGGGATTGCGATTATCCTTTATGCGATTGTGCCCGTAATCCGATTGACGGATTTGGGCATTCGTTTGGTGGATAAGGATGTGGTTGAGGCCGCCAATGCATTCGGCATGAATTCACAGCAAAAATTGATGCGCGTGGAATTGCCGCTGGCCCTTCCAAACATCATGGCGGGTGTGAACCAAACCATTATGATGAGTCTGGCGATGGTCGTGATCGCCTCATTGGTGTCTGCGCCGGGTCTGGGAGTAAACGTTTTGCGCGGTATCCGGAACCTTGAACTAGGCGTGGGCATTGTCGCGGGTATCGGCATTGTGCTGTTGGCCGTCATTTTGGACCGCGTGTCCAAGGCCGCGCTGTCGCGCGTTGATCAAACCCGGAATGTGAAGTGAGAGAAAACATGACCGCAAAAGTTTCTATTCGATCGCTTTATAAAATCTTTGGCCCGCGCGACAGCGACATGATAGATTTCGTACGCGGCGGCATGGGCAAGGCCGAATTGCTGGATCAGCATAAACATGTTTTGGGTCTACAGGACATCAATGTCGATATGCAGGCGGGCGAAATCACTGTTGTGATGGGTCTGTCAGGGTCGGGTAAATCCACATTGATCCGTCACCTAAACCGATTGATCGAACCCACCGCGGGTGAGGTGTTGATTGATGGTGAGGATGTTCTGAGACTTAACGAAAATGATTTGCGCGATTTGCGGCGCAAAAAAATGTCGATGGTGTTTCAGAAATTCGCACTGTTACCGCATCGTACGGTCATTGAAAATGCCATGATGCCCTTGTTGGTGCAAAATATTGATCCGTCGGTTGCCACGAAAGAGGCGCAGAAATGGTTGGCGCGTGTGGGCCTAGATGGGTTTGAACATCGCTATCCTGCGCAGCTGTCAGGCGGCATGCAGCAACGTGTGGGGATTGCGCGCGCCTTGACTGCGAACACCGACATTATGCTGATGGATGAGGCGTTTTCCGCCCTTGATCCGTTGATCCGTACGGACATGCAGAACCTATTGCTAGAGTTGCAAAAAGAACTGCACAAAACCGTCATCTTTATCACCCATGATCTGGATGAGGCGCTGAAACTGGCTGATCACCTTGTCATCCTAAAGGACGGCGCAGTGGTGCAGCAGGGCGAACCACAGAGCATTTTGTTAAACCCATGCGATCCTTATATCGAGGATTTCGTCAGCGACATCAATCGCGCCCGTGTGTTGCGTGTCCGTTCGGTTATGGCACCTGTCAGTGAGGCGGACATCACGGGCGAAGTGGATGCGGACAAAAGTCTTGAGGATTTGATCACGCTGTCAGACGGCGACACAAACCACATCTATCGCGTGACAGAAAACGGCGAAACCGTGGGCCAGATTGATATGAAGGATTTGGTGCGCGCCTTGGTGCCGCGCGCCTCTTCATCGGCCTCTGCTGCGCGTTAATATGGGATTAACCCAAACACGCGCC
>CAXACF010000284.1:0-3340 GCA_963967125.1 uncultured Rhodobacterales bacterium
CACCAGCGCCCACAACCAAAACTTTGGCAGGTGGCATTTTACCCGCGGCAGTCACCTGACCCGTGAAGAAACGGCCAAAGTTGTTCCCCGCTTCGATTACAGCGCGATAGCCTGCGATATTCGCCATTGACGACAATGCATCCATTTTCTGGGCACGTGAAATCCGTGGGACCATGTCCATTGCAATCACGGTTGAGCCCTTTTTGGTCAATAGCGCCATCTGCGCTTCGTTTTGCGCAGGATAGAAGAACGAAATCAGTGTCTGACCCTTTTGCATCCGCTTTGCTTCGGTATCGCTTGGGGGGCGCACCTTGGCTACGATGTCCACTTCTTTCCAAAGTGCTGCTGCTGTTTTAACAACACTTACGCCTGCATTTTCATATGCAGCATCTGAAAAGCCTGCCATCGCGCCAGCGCCGCTTTCGACGTAGCACTCGTGACCGAGCTTTTGAAGCTGAAGTGCGCTGTCAGGGGTCATTGCGACCCTTGCTTCGCCTTCGAACACTTCTTTAGGTGTTCCGATTTTCAACGTTTCCGTCCTTCTTCTTTCTTCGTGCCCTTTCGGACACCTTGGTTAGTTTCCTATACGCAACA
This sequence comes from uncultured Rhodobacterales bacterium, assembly GCA_963967125.1. Classification (GTDB taxonomy): domain Bacteria; phylum Pseudomonadota; class Alphaproteobacteria; order Rhodobacterales; family Rhodobacteraceae; genus HIMB11. The sequence continues at coordinate 595 of CAXACF010000284.1, forward strand.
AACCCGAAACGCGCTGACGTTACGAGTGCAAAAAATGTCGCAATCTCTAAATCCAGCGCCGTGTGTCGCGCATATACCGCTCAAAATCCGATCTAAATTTGCGCCGAAGTCGATCCTCTTCCGGTGCGATAAACCCATAATCTATGGCCATGATGAAGATTGGCAAGATTGCTAGCGATAACACTGCATCCCAGTGCAAAATAAATCCCAATAGGACCATAGCGTCTCCAAGGTAAATCGGATTACGCGTCCATTTAAAAACGCCTGTTGTCACCAAATGATCGGCCTCGCGGTGGGGAATCACCGTTGTGCGATGCCGCTGCATTTCAACAACGGCCAGTGCCATTAACAATACCCCTGCCCCAATGGACAGTCCCGCCACCATATCCGTGATCGGATGGGACAGTGACAGACCCAAATGGAAATACCGCGCCTGAAAATAGGCAACGACCAACGCCAGTGCCAACCAAACAGGTGGGATATTCATCCAACGTGGCATCATTCTGGTTTATAAGCCGCGTTTTGTTGCCAGCCCTGCATGCCCGTTTGCAACACCAAAACATTTTCATGCCCCATCAGGCGTGCCGCAAACACAGCCTGCGCAGATAAGCTGCCCGTGTTACAAAATAAAATAACCATACCGCTATCTGGAATTTCATCCAAACGCCCAGGAATTTCGCGCCATTCGATATGGGTTGCGCCTGGAATCGTGGCCGCCTCAAATTGATCGACATCGCGCGTATCAATGAATAGGGCTGCGTCAAAGACGTCTTGCGTCAATTGCTCTGGCACAATGATGCCAGAATCATAGGTGGCAAAATCCATGTATCCTGTGATTTCATCCGCCAGATCACTGGCCCAAACGGGTGCGCCAAGGCATGCAATCGCAAATGCAATAGCGCGCAGAATTTTTGTCATTATTCAAACTCCATCTCGGCATAAACGCGGCCTGCGTTTTTTGTTGCCAATTCTTCAAAAGTGTCCAACACCTTCCAACGTTCCTGATCGACGTAATAGGCCCCTGCCAGATCACCGCCATCATCCAAATGCGCACCAACTTTTTCGCGCAAATCCACCAGATATTCGTAGGTGTAACGATGCACTTGGGCCAAGTTTGTCGGATGCCCGTGACCAGGGATCACATAAGTAGGCTTCAGCGGAACAAAGGCCTCTTCCCATGTTTCAATCCAACAGCTGGTGCAGGTATCTTCAAAAATCGGCAACATGCGTTCGTGAAATGCGATATCGCCCGCGATCATCATGGACCATTGCGGGATCCACACCTGCGTGTCCCCTGGTCCGTGTGCAGGACCCAAATGCAAAATTTCAAACGTCACGCCGCCTAATTCATAGGTGTAGCTGTCAGAAAAGCTGATGTTGGCGGGAACAACACGTGTCCCTTCGGCTTTATCGCGGTTATATCGCTGCATGCCTTGTAAAATGAAATCACCGTTGTGTTCGACTTCTTCGGTCGCCTCTTCGTGGGCGATGATATCAACACCCAAATCCGCCCAATAGGAATTGCCCAACATGGCGTGTCCTTGGCCGTTTTCATTCACAACTAATTTTACGGGTTGATCCGTTACCGCCTTAATTTCATCGTGCAACGCCGCGGCAAGGCGTGCAGACGCACCGCCATTCACAACGACGACACCCTCATCCGTCACAACAAAAGATAGGTTGTTGTTGTGCCCCGAATTTTCATAGGTCGGCGGTGCGGTCGCCCCGATTGCAGAAAAGACGTGCGGAATAACTTCGACAGGTTTGGAATATAATTCAGATTGCGGGTATTGGTCCGCGATATCTTCGCTCGCGGCGCTCATGCTTGCAACGACAGACACCAAAATCGCGAATGCATTTTTCATGGGTAATCTCCTTAGGTGGGCGCATCCTACACATAAATTCATTTTTGTGAATATCTTTTTCAATTCGTGACGTAATTACTTGTGCGCCTGTGGAACGCATTTAAAGTAAGCTTGGAGCACAAGGAGTTTTGGAATGCAACACAGTGGTAAACACGCATTTGTGACAGGCGGTGGAACAGGCATCGGTTTGGCCATCGCACGGGCACTGGCCGCCGAAGGGGCCGAAGTGACAATTACAGGTCGCAGACAAGAAGTTTTGGACCAAGTTGCAGGGGGCCGAATTCACGCCATGGCCATGGATGTCACAGATGAGGCCGCACAGATTAACACAATTGCAAAGGCGGTCGAAGAACGCGGCCCCATTCAAATTTGCGTTGCAAATGCGGGCATTGCCGAGGGCAAAACGCTTCAAAAAACTGATTTGGAATTTTGGCGAAAAATCATGACCACAAATCTGGATGGATGTTTTGTGACGATCCGCGAATGCATGAAATCCATGTCCGAAACAGATTGGGGGCGCGTGATCGCCGTGTCCTCAATTGCGGGTTTGCGGGGACTAAAGGGCGCTGGTGCCTATTCCGCGTCCAAACATGGTGTCATCGGCCTGATCCGCAGCTATGCCGAGGAACATATGGGTAGCAACATAACATTTAACGCGATTTGCCCCGGATATGTGGATACCGACATTATCACCCGAAATGTCGAAAGCATTAAAACACGCGCAGGGATCAGCGAAAAAGATGCTCTGGCCGTCATGACATCGGCAAACCAACACGGGCGTTTGATCCACGTGGATGAGGTTGCGCAATCCGCGCTGTGGCTGTGCCATCCAAATTCTGGGTCGATCAACGGGCAAACCGTTGAAATCGCGGGGGGTCAGG
>CAXACF010000285.1:0-3336 GCA_963967125.1 uncultured Rhodobacterales bacterium
GTTGTTTTGATTGCACCATTGGCAACGCTGTTTGCGTTTATGGTTGGGATCACTCTTGGCCTTCCTGCGGGATACTATGGCGGTCGCCTAGATTTGGTTTTGTCCTTCTTGGCAAACCTGATTTTGGCCTTCCCTGTTATTTTGTTGTTCTACCTTTTGGTGACACCAGAAATTCGTATGACAGGCATGCCGCAATATATGGCCGTTGTGTTGTTTAGCTTCCCATTGATCTTCTTTGGCGTTCTGATCAACTCTCGCTACTACATCGACCCGATGAAGCGGAACATCCTGATGGTGGTGATCTTGGGTGTGCTTGGGTGGCTTTATTTGTCCCTGATCAATGAGCCGAACTCTAAGGTGACATTGTTCAACGCCATCGATGGATTTGATGTGGATGCGGGTTTGTTAACCGTGTTCGTGTCGGTTGTTTTTGTAAACTCGCCCACCGTGTTCCGTATTGTGCGCGGTCTGGCCATGGACATCAAAACACGTGACTATGTTGCGGCCGCCCAAACACGGGGCGAAGGCACATGGTACATCATGCTGTGGGAAATTCTACCAAACGCGCGTGGTCCGCTGATCGTCGATTTCTGTTTGCGCATTGGATATACCACCATCTTGCTTGGAACCTTGGGTTTCTTTGGTTTGGGTCTGGAATCAGAAAGCCCGAACTGGGGTGCAACCATTAACGAAGGGCGCAAATTGCTCTCAATTTATCCGCACCCTGCCCTACCACCGGCGATTGCGCTTCTAAGCCTAGTGCTTGGATTGAACTTGCTGGCTGATGGTTTGCGTGAAGAAAGTCTAAAAGATTAATTATAAGTCCGGGATGCATGTCATCCCGGCCGCATGCTCCGATTGGGAGGAGAATATGTCAAAAATAGAATACGATGGGCCCATCCTAGAGATTGAAAACCTATCCATTTCATTTTTCACCCGTTTGCGTGAAATTCCAGCAGTGATGGATTTTAGTGTCACTGTACAACCGGGTGAAGCCGTTGGACTGGTTGGTGAATCAGGGTGCGGTAAATCAACAGTTGCCTTGGGCGTCATGCAGGATTTGGGTGTCAACGGCCGCATTGTCGGCGGTTCAATCAAATTCAAAGGGCGTAACCTGAATGAAATGAGCGATGAAGAATTGCGCGATATTCGTGGCAATGAAATCGCCATGATTTATCAGGAACCCATGGCCTCGCTGAACCCCGCGATGAAAATTGGCAAACAGTTGATGGAAGTGCCGATGATCCACGAGGGTGTGACCAAGGAAGAGGCCTATGCCCGTGCATTGGAAGTGGTCACAGATGTGAAACTGCCTGACCCGGAGCGGATATTGAAATCCTATCCGCACCAGCTTTCGGGCGGTCAGCAGCAGCGGATCGTGATTGCGATGGCCCTGATGTCAAAACCTGCGCTGTTGATTTTGGACGAACCCACAACCGCGCTGGACGTGACGGTTGAGGCGGCTGTTGTCGATTTGGTCAAAGACTTGGGCAAAAAATACGGCACATCCATGTTGTTCATCTCGCACAACTTGGGATTGGTTTTGGAAACCTGTGACCGCATCTGTGTGATGTATTCAGGCGAGGCTGTGGAAACAGGATCGATTGAGGATGTGTTCGACAAAATGCGCCACCCCTACACACAGGCGCTGTTCCGGTCGATCCCATTGCCAGGTGCGGACAAAAACGCGCGTCCCTTGGTTGCGATCCCTGGCAACTTCCCCTTGCCGCATGAACGCCCCAACGGCTGTAACTTTGGCCCACGCTGCGATTATTTCGAAGAAGGCAGCTGTAACGCCGCCGAAATCGCGATGTCCGAGATTGCAGGCGATGATCGTCATGCCTCGCGTTGTTTGAAATTTACGGAAATTGATTGGGATGCCCCCATTCAGGCCGCCAAACAGTTTGAAAAAACAGAACCCGGTGATGTCATCCTGAAAATGGATGAGCTGAAAAAATACTACGAGGTGGCCGCAAACGCCCTATTCGGCGGATCAGGTGCAAAGAAGGTTGTCAAAGCCAACGAAACCCTATCCTTCGAAGCACGTGAGGGCGAAACATTGGCGATCGTGGGTGAATCGGGTTGTGGCAAGTCGACATTTGCCAAGGTGTTGATGGGTCTGGAAACGGCGACCGATGGTCAAATCCTATTGGATGGCAAAAACATCGAAGCGACAGCCATTGAACAGCGTGACACCCAAACGGTTGCGGATGTGCAAATGGTTTTCCAAAACCCATTTGACACATTGAACCCGTCGATGACCGTTGGACGTCAGATTATTCGCGCGTTGGAAATCTTTAAATACGGCAAAACCGATGACGAACGTGCACAACGCATGTTGGAATTGTTGGATTTGGTGAAACTGCCACGCGCCTTTGCCGAACGCATGCCGCGTCAATTGTCAGGTGGGCAAAAACAACGTGTTGGGATTGCCCGTGCCTTTGCAGGCGGGGCACGTATTGTGGTCGCGGACGAACCTGTTTCGGCGCTGGACGTATCTGTTCAGGCGGCTGTAACCGATTTGTTGATGGAAATTCAGCGCACCGAAAAAACAACGCTGCTGTTCATCAGCCACGATTTGTCAATCGTACGCTATTTGTCAGATCGCGTGATGGTAATGTATTTGGGCCACGTGGTGGAAATGGGCACAACCGATCAGGTATTCGCCCCACCCTATCACCCCTATACAGAGGCACTGTTGTCCGCGGTACCTATTGCCGATACCAGCATCGAAAAAGAACACATCGTTCTAGAGGGCGACATTCCATCGGCGATGAACCCACCCTCTGGATGTCCGTTCCAAACGCGCTGTCGCTGGAAGGACAAAGTGGGCGGGGGCCTATGCGAACGCGAAGTACCGCCAATCCGCACCATGGCAAACGGACACCAATTGAAATGCCACTTGGATCAATCAGTACTGGACGAAATGACCCCAGTTATCAAATTGGCGGCAGAATAGGAATTCTGCTTGATCTTGACCAAAGACACCCGCATTTTGCGGGTGTTTTTATTTGGATCAGCGATGTCACGTTTTTCAAAAATGCCGGAACCGCCCTATTACGCGGTCATCTTCGCCAATCAGGCATCAAAAACGCCTGAAGGATACGCAGAAATGGCCGCAGCCATGGGTGAAATTGCGAAAACTCTACCTGGGTATATCGGGATAGAAAGCACGCGCGATGCGGATGGTTTTGCCATTACCGTCAGCTATTGGGAAAGCGAAGAAGCCATCAAAGGATGGCGCGAACACGCCAAACACGCCATAGCCCAAAAGATTGGAAAAGAGCGCTGGTATGAGGATTACATTCTGCGCGTGGCCAAGGTGGAGCGGCAGTA
>CAXACF010000286.1:0-3331 GCA_963967125.1 uncultured Rhodobacterales bacterium
CCAGCATCCGCAAAGGCACCCCCCTCGTCCACAGTGGCCAGGCCACAAATTTTCACTGATACAGGGTTTGTCATTTGGGTTATGCGGGGTCTTCGATTAGGGCAAGGACGTCATCTTGGTCCTTGTACTTTTCACCCTTTAACTTGGCAAGCTCTCGCTCGGCCTTACGCAGGGCGCGACCATTGCGTGACGCTTCGGCACGCAGTTTGTATTCACGCAGCCATTCCCACGCAAATCCAACTCCGACACCGAAAAAGATGCCCAAAAAGAACACAGAAAAAACAGGCAGGTTGATCGAAAACGCAAATGGCGCGATGTCGTTCAATTCAGCCGGCAACAAAGACAGTGTTGTCATTTCACGGTTTGCGACGGCCAACAAAACCAAAACAAATGCAAGGCTGGCTAAAAAAGCATAGCGCAAATATCGCATTATGATTCATTCCCATTTAAACGATCACGTAACAATTTACCCGTTTTGAAAAATGGCACCGCCTTGGCCTCAACCGACACGGATTCGCCAGTGCGTGGATTGCGTCCCACACGCGCGTCCCGCTTTTTCACAGAAAACGCACCAAATCCGCGCAACTCAACCCGTTCGCCTTTGGCAAGTGCGTTGGTGATTTCATCGAATACGGTGTTAACGATGCGTTCAACGTCGCGCTGAAACAAGTGTGGATTTTCATCTGCGATTATCTGGACCAATTCCGAACGGATCATGGCGACGTTACCCTCCCAAGTGTTGCGCACCCACTATAGGAATAATGCGAGTGCTGAGAAACACTTTGTGAAAATTTACCGCCATATTCTCAATTTTTCGCCGACTTCGCCCAGAGTGTATCGAAAAAACATCCTTTGAAAGCAATGTTTTCTGCAGGTGCAAAGATTTTTGTGCCTCGCGCCACGGCCTATATACGAATCACAAGATGGGCAGACCAACACCTAAATCACGTGCAATGATCAAAGAATAATGATGATGCTTTGCCGCGGGCCATCCACCATTGCAAGCCCCCTAAAACAAAAATACCCCCTGCCAAGGCAGAGGGTATTGATGCGAAAGCTATCGCTTGGGTTTATTCGTCGCCTTTTAGCGCCGCGCCCAAGATGTCGCCCAATGATGCACCAGAATCTGATGAACCATACTGTTCGACTGCTTCTTTTTCTTCTGCGATTTCGCGTGCTTTGATCGACACACCCAATTTGCGTGTTTTTGAGTCGATGTTTGTCACACGTACGTCGATTTTATCACCGGCTGAGAAACGCTCTGGACGCTGCTCTGCACGATCGCGGGATAGGTCAGAACGACGGATGAATGTTTTCATGCCTTCGTATTCAACCTCGATGCCGCCATCTTCGATTGCGGTGACTTCAACAGTGATCACAGAACCGCGCTTCACGCCGCCTGTTGCCTCTGCGAATTTGTCACCACCCAATGCTTTGATGGATAGGCTGATGCGTTCTTTTTCCACGTCCACTTCGGAAACAACGGCCTGAACCACGTCCCCTTTGCGGAAGTTCTGGATCGCATCTTCACCGCGCTCATCCCAAGAGATGTCTGATAGGTGAACCATGCCGTCGATTTCGCCGTCCAAACCAATGAATAGGCCGAATTCAGTGATGTTTTTAACTTCACCTTCAACTTGGCTGCCCTCTGGGTTGGTTTCAGCAAAGACTTCCCATGGGTTACGCTGACACTGTTTTAGGCCCAGTGAAACGCGGCGCTTAACGCCATCGATTTCCAAAACCATGACTTCAACTTCTTGCGATGTTGAAACGATTTTGCCTGGGTGTACGTTTTTCTTGGTCCATGACATTTCTGACACGTGAACCAAACCTTCAACGCCCGCTTCTAGTTCAACAAATGCACCGTAATCTGTGATGTTTGTCACTGTACCTTTGTGCACTGATTCCAGTGGGTATTTCGCCGCAACGATTTCCCATGGGTCTTCTTGCAACTGCTTCATACCCAATGAAATGCGGTGTGTTTCTTTGTTGATCTTGATGACCTGAACTTTGATTGTTTCACCAATTGTCAGGATCTCAGATGGGTGGTTCACACGGCGCCATGCCATGTCTGTGACGTGCAATAGGCCGTCAACACCGCCTAGATCAACGAATGCACCGTATTCAGTGATGTTTTTCACAACACCTTCTACGTCTTGGCCTTCGGCTAGGTTGCCGATGACTTCTGCGCGCTGTTCTGCACGTGACTCTTCAAGGATTGCGCGACGTGATACAACGATGTTGCCACGACGACGGTCCATTTTCAAAATCTGGAACGGCTGCTTGATGTTCATCAATGGGCCTGCGTCACGCACAGGGCGCACGTCAACTTGTGAACCAGGCAAGAACGCAACCGCGCCGCCCAAATCAACAGTAAAGCCACCTTTGACGCGGCCAAAGATTGCGCCATCGACGCGCTCTTCGTTTGCGTGTGCTTTTTCCAGACGGTCCCATGCCTCTTCGCGGCGGGCCATTTCGCGTGACACAACTGCTTCGCCTTTGGCGTTTTCAGCGGCGCGCAAATAAACCTCAACTTCGTCGCCAACGGCAACTTCTGGGGCTTCACCTGGGTTTGCGAATTCTTTTAGTTCAACGCGGCCTTCCATTTTATAGCCGACGTCGATAATGGCTTGTCCCGCTTCGATTGCGATAACTTTGCCTTTGACAACTGTGCCCTCTTGGGGTGTGTCCATTTCGAAGCTTTCATTCAATAATGCTTCGAATTCTTCCATAGATGTGTTTTGAGCCATGTGGTCTCAGTTTCCTTTACTAGCATTTATTCTGGCCAAGAGGTTGTCTCCTCTGGTCTTAGGGTTCATTGGTCAAATCGATTTTTCCAAACGCAAAAGGGCCAGTTACTGCCTGACCCTGCTCAACACTCTCACGTTCTCGCGGTTATTACCGTTCTGACAGCGCCCGTTTAGCCTTGTTTTTATAAAGGATCAAGGGGTTTTAGGGGGTTTAATGTGGATGCAGGTGATAAATAGCAATTCTTCCAATGCAAGGCTTTTAACAAGCCACTTTGCCCGACCAGTTTTTAACATACTGTGAACGAATGGAATGAAATCTTCGCCAATCGACAGATTGGCAGACGCCGACCGCCCCCATGGGCGGCGTCTTCGCCGCCACCCGCGGTCGGCTTAGCGCGAAGTCAAATGTCATCAACGGATAACTTGGCATTCCGCATAAAAAGACACACGAAACTCGCGCTTTCAGAAACAGTCAGCAAGTCCAAAACACACAGTCACATCTGGGCATTGCATGGAATTCTTCACAGCGCTAGTGCGCTCCTCTGCTCCGAACAAACCCGTCTATCTTCGCCATAAGTGGA
>CAXACF010000287.1:0-3321 GCA_963967125.1 uncultured Rhodobacterales bacterium
CCTGTGAAGCACCGATCAATGCTGCCGCTAAACCCGCCCCGCCAGACGGGCTGGTGGCCAAGCCGAGTTCGGCCAATCGTGGCAATTGATTTTCTACATTTTCGTCAGTCAGGGTCATGAAATCGTTTGCATGTCGGGCCAATGCATCAAGTGCCGACAAAGAGGCCCGTTTACAATCCAATCGTCCCATACTCGACACACCTTCGCCTGCATCACACAAGGCGCCCAATTGCACTGCCGCCTGAAGGGCAGGTGCACAGTCAGGTTCAACAACAATGATCCGCAAATCTGGACCATACGCTTCGCGCAGATATAGCGCCATGGCTGCGGCCAATCCGCCAACGCCCGCTTGCAAAAATAGATGTGTTGGCGGTTCTGGGCACTGTTCCACAATCTCTTTCGCAGACAGCATGTAGCCCTTCATCACATCTGCACCAACCGCATATCCGGGCCAGGTGGAATCGGACAATAAAAACCAACCATTTTCCTTGGCCGCGTGTTCGGCTGCTGACATGCTGGCCTCATAATCAACACCCTCCACCACCACATCGGCACCGATTGAACGCAGCTTTTCTTGGAAACTGACGGGGACTGTTTCGCCCAAATAAATCACCGCTTTGGCACCAAATGCATTTGCGCCTGCCACGACGGATAAACCATGATTGCCCGCACTGGCGGTTACAAAGGTCATGTCGGATAGCACATTTTCAAAAACGCCATCTTTGGCGCGGTCTTGTGCAATGGTCGCGATGACAGATGCCGCGCCCAATGCCTTAAAACTACCCAATCCCATGCGCGTGCGTTCATCCTTGACATATAGGGCGCCAATTCCGATTTGGGCGGCGTTCGTATCAATCGCATGCAGCGGTGTTTTATCCGCTTTTGGACATTGGGCGTATAGCTGTCCAAGCGCCTCAATCTCGGTTGTTAGTTGCACTGCCTCGGGTAAATCAAGGCCGGTTCCAATATGCGGGTTTTGTATGTTTATCAGGGTCATGTTTGCAGCATGGTCAAAAATATTTTCAACCGTCAAGCGGGTTTACACACACCCGAAACCTGAATAGCGTTTTCGCAAAAGACAGGGATCAAACATGACGGCCTTTCCATTTGACACAAATCCTATTGAACCCACTAAATTGGGCCTAATCGTCCTAAGTTCAGACGAAACAATCGAGGATGAGTTTCGTGCGATGCTGCCAAAATCATGTTCCCTGTTTCAAACGCGCATTCATTCCGCGCCCGAGGTGACGCCAGACACACTATTGGAGATGAAGGCGGGCCTTGCGGCATCGGCGGCGATGATCCCGCCCAGCTTCAATGTGGATGTCATTGGCTACGCCTGTACATCGGGGGCCACAATGATTGGCCCCAGCAATGTCGCGACCGAGGTGCAAAAGGTGCATCCAAATTCTCATGTCTGCACGCCAATCACCGCTGTAATGCGTGCGTTGAACACTTTGGGTGCGAGAAAAATTGGGATGGTGACACCCTATATTCCAGATGTCAGCCAAGAGATGCGCAATCTTTTGATCGAAAACGGATTTGAAATTTCCGCACTCGTTTCATTTGAGGTCAGTACCGAAGCCATTGTTGCCCGTATTACCGCAGATGCGATCAAACGCGCAGTGCGCGCCGCAGCAGTCGATGGGGCAGATGCGGTTTTTGTATCCTGCACGAATTTGCGAACCGTGGATGTGATTGATGATTTGGAAGACGAACTGGGGGTTTCAATCGTCACGTCAAATCAGGCGCTGGCGTGGGACATGCTCACATCTGCGGGTATTTCCACGGCGCAGTCTGCTGTTCCGGGTCGATTATCACAAACCTAGGTTTTCTTGCCGTAGCTGGCGGTTGGACTAACTCTGTGCCAGACTATGAAAGCCCAGTAAATGAAATCAGTTCACGACCTTAGTGATGCGCAAGTGTCCGATATTGTTCAGATGGCCTTATCAGATCATGTTGCATTTGCGGATATTGAACACCAGTACGGCCTAAAGGAAAAGGAAGTGGTCGCATTGATGCGCAATACCTTGCGCACAGGGTCCTATCGGGCTTGGCGTAAACGGGTTGCCACATTTGGCCGTCGGCGCGAACATTATAAATAATCCGCTATGTCGCGATCAGTTCCTCGACAACCAGATTAAACCGATTAAGCGCCCCTTCAAACCGACCGAACAGATGGCTTGGGTTTCCTTTTGAGGCGAACCCGGCTTGAACCTCTTCACCTAAAACAAAATCCTCCATTAGTGCGGTTACGGTGATGCGCTGATTTTTTTCCCAATAGGCTTGTTTTTCTGTGGTTTGGGGTTCATCGCGATGGGCCAATGTTGCCATGCGAACGCGCGTTTCATTGAACGATAGTGGTTCGTAATGAAACAGCATTACGTGGTCCTGCTGAACCAACATCTGTACGTTGGGAACCAGCGTATACAACAGGTTTGCATCCTGCCGAATGGCCCAGTTTTCTTGGGGTGATTTGTGTAATTCGGGCATTGAAATACGCGGCAACACGGCACGCATATGTGTTTCGAATTGGCGGTAGGTTAGCAGATTATCAGGGAAATATGGGGCAATGGTATCTTTATGCGCGATGCGAAAATGATAGGCCTCTAACCCACCTTCAAACAGCACTTTCCAGTTTGCTTTGATGGTCTTTGTTTCCATCGCCATGATTTTATGTTTGTCCAACTCCAGCCAGTTGAAGTCATCCGCCAATCCACCTAGCCATTGATCGATATCGGGAATATCCGCGGCATCAGGATTTGCGATGATCCAGATAAAACCATGCGCCTCGGTACAGGGCAGGCGCCTCAGGCCCCGTTCTGCACGTGGTAAATCGGGGAAACCCTGCGCCTCTTGCGTGACGCCGCGCAGATCGCCTTGGTTTGTCCAGCTCCATCCGTGATAAGGGCATGTGAAAACGCGTTTACAGCCTGTGGCGGAACGCTCAACCTTGGCACCGCGATGCCGACATACATTTAGAAAGGCGTTCACCTCGCCCGCTTCATTTCGCGTCAAAAGTAGTGGTAGGCCCAGAAAATCACGTGCGATAAACGAATTTTCCCCAACCAATTCTGAACTGTGTGCCGCTACTACGGGTTTGCGGCGAAAAATCATGGCTTGTTCCCGTTCAAACCGTTCGGGGCTTGAATATCGCGAAATCGGTGAATGCGCGATGGTTTCATCCAGAAAGGCTGATTTCTGTTCAGCCAATCCAATGATTTCCTGAATCAGACTGATTTCGGTTTGACGGTCCATGATTCCAACTTGCCCAACTAATTGGTAAAATGTTAACTTACCAATCGGTAAGTAGTCAAGCGA